>JBAXHE010000036.1:0-29165 GCA_037139055.1 Betaproteobacteria bacterium
AGATTTACAGTCTGATCCCGTTGACCGCTTGGGTATCCCTCCAACTCGGAACCGGAAATTTTGACGCTTCTAAAAAAGATTGTCAAACAGTTTTTTCCGAATCGGCCGGTATTCTAGCAGAAATCGTGCCGAGCACCATCATTTATTTCACTTTTACGCAATTGAATGATCAAGCACTACCCCTCGCAGGATACAATCCGAGTCCGTTTTCTGGAGCGCGACCTTGACCTCTCCACACCCCGAACCCGATGACACGAGTAGCGCGACAGGAACCAGACCGCATTTGCGACAACTGGCTTTGCAATTTGCGGCGGTATTTGCGGTTCTTTCGCTGGCCTGGCCGTATTATGGTCTGCGCAACGAACCCCTGCCTTGGCCCGAGACTGCCCTGGCCATTGGTAGCATCGCACTGCTGATCAGCATCATTTCACGCCAACCGTGGTGGTGGCGCCTGATCCATACGTTTTTTGCCCCCCTGCTTTGGGCCGCCAGCGAACTTTCTATTGATCCGGGCTGGTTTTTGCTGGCCTTTATCCTGCTCCTGCTGGTTTATCGCGGAGCGCTCAGCGGCCGAATCCCGCTTTATTTTTCCAACGCGGAAACCGCCAACGCGCTGGCCGAGTTGACCCTAACCATTCCGGAAATGCGCTTTCTTGACCTCGGCGCAGGCATTGGCAGCGTGCTCCGGCCGCTGGCCCGAATCCGCTCCGAGGCACAGCTCTCGGGCATTGAAAACGCTCCAGCCACCTGGCTCATCGGCTACCTGAGCACCGCCGGCATACGCAATTGCACCTGGCTGTGGGGTGACTTCTGGCGCCTCAGCCTGACAAAATACGATGTGGTTTATGCCTTTCTCTCTCCGGCACCGATGCCCGCCCTGTGGATCAAAGCGCAGCGCGAGATGCGCCCGGGCAGCCTGTTAATCAGCAACAGCTTCGAGATCCCGGAGGTCACCCCGAGTCAGATCATCGACGTTGGGGACGCGAGAAACACACGCCTGTATTGCTACCAGTTATAGTCGAATGCCCTGCTGCGTGATGACCACCATGGCCTGAGTTCGACTTGACACGCCGAGCGCCTTGAAGATCGCCGTAAGGTGAATCTTGACGGTACCTTCGGACAAACCCAGCACTTCAGCAATGTCGCGATTGGACTTGCCGCGCGCCATCAGGCCAAGCACCTCGGCTTGACGCCCGGTCAACCCGAACACAGACGGCTCAACCTCTCCCCCCATCGGAGGGAAAGGTGCCGACCCCGCCGCCGCCCCAGGAAACAGCTCCGGCGGGAATAGTCGGCCGGCCAGAACTTCACGCAAGGCGGTCAGCAAGCGCTCACTCGAACAAGTTTTGGGAATAAAGCCCGCCGCCCCGGCTTTCATAGCCTTATTCACGGTATGCGGATCATCATAGGCCGACAGAATAACCACCGGCATGTCCGGGAAACGCTTGTGCAGCCCCCCTAGAAAAGACAGCCCATCCAGCCCAGGCAAACCCAGGTCGAGCAACATCAAATCAAAAATCTGCCCGCTTTCCAGCAACACACTGGCTGCATCACAGTCGGCGGTTTCATGCACCGAAACAACCGGCTCGAGCCGACGCAAAGTCTGAGCAATACCCTCTCTGACCAGGGCGTGATCTTCAACAACAAGCAGGGAAACCATGACAACGAACCTTCCATAGAGAGCCCTTAATGTAGCATCAATACCTCAGCGGCTGGGTACATACAACAGCCACATTGACAACAATATGCTGCTGCGGAGCACATACGTCAGCCTCATGAATCGCAGCGTTCCAGCCAGGCCGCGTCCATATCGATGGAATCGCCTTTCTTCAGCGGCTTATCGACAAACATGCCGCGAAACAGCCAGCCTGCCGCCCCATGCTGATTCGACCACGGCGTATCCCAGGACTCAACGACCACCTGCACGCGTACCACGCTCACTTCGCCGACCTCTGAATCACTCGCTACACACGAGAGTGCCTCAACCACGGTCGCCCAATCGCTGCGCGAGTAGGCTGCGGGTGCCTTACCGATCACCGGACAGCGTCCGGCCCATCGACGCTGCGTCTCGATTCCGGCGACCCGGCCCTTCAACCAGAAGGTTGGAGTCGTTAATACATACCCGCCACCCCCTTCGCGAAAAATGACACACTCACCCGGCCGAAGCTCGGGCAAAGGCAAAGCCTCTCTGGCAAATGCAGCGCCCATCGTAAGCGCCGCCCACAGAACAAAAACCTTACGCCATCTCATGAATAGTCACCGCGATTCTGCATGATGCCTCTTATCTTCTGCGACAATACCTCGATGAAAAGCAATCTCAGCCCCTCTTTGGCAGCGCCCCACCCACTTTTACGCGAAGAAAATGGAGAACTGTCACTACATTTTAACTTCCCGACCATCCAGAGCCGGATGCTCACCGCGGATCCGCAGCGGCTGATCCTGGACTACACCCGCACCATGATGGGGTTCCTGCTCTTGCTCCCAAAGCCCGGACACATTGCCATGATTGGCCTGGGCGGAGGCTCGTTAGCCAAGTATTGCTACCACAGCCTTCCGCAAGCGGATTTTACGGCCATCGAATTGTGCCCCGAGGTCATTGCCCTACGCGAGCGCTTTGACATTCCAGCAGACGATTCACGCTTCCGCATTGTCTGTGCCGACGGAGCAGAATTTGTCCGCCGCGCAAAGGAATCGTTCGACGTCCTGATGGTCGATGGTTTTGACCACGATGGACAGCCCGAGGCCCTGAGCAGCACAGAATTCTACGACAACTGTCACGCCGCCTTGCGAACAAACGGGGTACTGGTGGTCAACCTGTGCTCGGACGACCCTAAGCGTGATCTTTATCTCAGCCGCCTGAATACTTCGTTTAACAGCAAAGTCATTCTGGCCGAAGCCGATGAGGGCGAAAACACGATCGCCTTTGCCAGCAAAGGACTTCCCTTTCCGCCCCAGTTCAGCGAAATTACCGACCGACTGCGCCAGCTTGAATCCCACCACCCGGTAGAACTCGACCAGACAGCGCAGAAGATTCTCGGTCGCAGCAGCCGAAAACCCCAGACAAGAAGAAAGAAAAGGTAGTCAGTCCCTAGGCGTGACGCCTGTTTCACGCATCACCGCCAGCAAGCCCGCCAGATCGACGGGCTTGAAGAGCACCCTCCAGGGCGATGCGGACGCCATTTCCATACGCTCGGGTGAGGTTTCTCCGGTCACCAGCACGGCATTGATCGGGGCAGCGCAGCACTGCTGAATGGTATCCAGCAAGTTAACCCCATCAAGTCCAGACAAACTAAAATCCGAGATGTAAAAATCCGCACCAATGATCTCCGGACTCGCCAGTGCCTGCTCCGCGCTATGAAATACGCAAACCCTAACCCCCAGTGTACACAGCGACAACTCGATCGATTTAGCCACCATCGGGTCATCATCAACCACCACCACTCGCCACCCGACAACGCCAGATCCATCTTCAAGTCCATTCGCCGCCGCGGCATCTCGCTGCTGCACAACTTCGGCATTCTCCGCCACAGCATTAGGCTCAGCCAACGGCAAGACAATTTCAAAAACCGTCCCACAGCCGATGCGGGATTGATATCTGACGTCCCCACTGAGCAAGCGCGCCATGCGTCGTGCAATGGACAAACCCAGACCCAAACCCAGTGTTCGGTCACGCGCCGGGTTGCTGACCTGAAAACACTCTTCAAAAACCTGCTCTCCAACCTCGGATTCGATCCCGACGCCAGTGTCCCATACTTGAATAATTCCGCTCTGCCCGCGCTTGCGGAAACCCACCAGCACGCCACCTGTTTGGGTGTATTTGAACGCATTGTCGATCAGGTTTCGCAACACACTCATCAGCAGGCTGGGATCAGTGACCAGAAATACGTCCTTGAACGGGTAAAACAACTTGAAGCGTAAGCCCTTCTGGCAAGCGAGCGATGAAAACTCGGCATCAACCGCTTTGAACATATCCTCAACCTTGACCCGATCGAGTTGCGGCCGCACCTGGCCGGCATCGAGTTTTGAAATATCGAGCAACGAATAGAGCAACTCGCCCAGCGAGTGCACTGACCTAGAGAGGAAGCCCGCGATGGTTTTCTGCTCGGCATTCAGCTCCGTTTGCGCCAGCGCATCGCGAAAAAGATTGATGGCCTGAATCGGCTGACGCAGATCATGACTGGCCGCGGCCAGGAAACGTGTTTTCGCCATGTTGGCACTATCTGCCTGCTGCTTGGCGATGATCAATTCGGCTTCGGTCAGCTTGCGCTGAGTGATGTCGATTACCGCCGCAATGTAGCCCAGCAGTCGTCCTGATGCGTCAACTTCGGTCTGAATTTCGCCCTGGACAAACCGCACCGCCCCAGTAGGCCGAGCATATTGAAACTCGAAGACCCCGGCCTTGCGTTCAAGAACGCTCCCCCCCCACTCAGTCCGAATTTTTTTAAAATCACTCGACTCAATCGACTCTTCCCAGCATCGCCCCAGCAATTCCTCGCGTTTTCGTCCGGTGATTTCAATCAGACGGTCATTGACGTAGGTGTAGCGACCTTCCGCGTCAAGGTGACAGATGCCTACCGGAACCATCTGCGCCAACTCACGAAACTGCGATTCGCTTTGCGCCAGAGAAATGAGCATCCCCGCCTCGCGCTTGCGCATTCGCGACAGGCGAAAAATCAGCAAGCCGACCAGAGCAAACAGCAGAAGCGTTGAAATCGCCACGACTTTGACCTGCGAGCCCCAACTGGCCAATACCTCGTCACGTCCAACGCCGACGGCAAAGTAAAACGGATAGTCGCGCAATTTTGCAATGCTCATGATGCGCGCAATGGCTTCGTCGGGAACCGAGTAGTGCAGCACCAGAGAATTCACTCCCGAGCGCATGTGCTGCACCACCGGATGCCCTGGTGCCAGAGGACGATTAAGGTGTTCCGGCTGCTCCGGGTTACGCACCACCAAAGCATGATTATCACTGCGGCGCAGGGCAACAATCCCCTCCTCACCGAGATTGAGCGATTTGAATTGTTCCCGGTAATAATCCAAATTGATCATACCGTGCACAATCCCCTTGAAGTGCCCGGACTTGTCCCACAATCCTCGGATTATCACGAGAACCTGCCGCCCCGTGCTGCGCCCGGTCACTACCTCGGAAAACACCAGGCCGGCGTCCGGATGATCACGAAGTGCAGAGAAATACGCCCGATCAGCGATATTGACTCGCACGGTATGGGCATTATCTGACGAATAGAGCGTGTCGCCCTGGGCGTCATGGATTCGATACCCGGACATTTCCTCCAGGTTGAACATTCGCCCGTCGAGATTGGCGTTGATTTCCCTGGCATAACGAGGCACGGCATTCTGTGTGAGAGCTTCTTGTGGAACAGTTGTGGCGATGCTCAGCAAATCGGCGGCGGTTCGACGCAAGGTCGCTTCCAGCCGAACGTCAAAAATACTAGCAATATTATGCGTGCTGATTTCCGCTGTTTTGATCTGATCTCGATAGCTGATCCACAGCTGCCCGCCCAAGAGGAGCAACACGGCCAACATCACCATGGCCAGCAGGCCCCAGAATAATCGGGCGTTGACCGCCGCCCTGACAACCCGGCGATCAGTCATGGCTATGCAGTTCGCTCAGCGAACGCAGATCCTGATTGTGCTGCCAACCCCGACGCTCGTCATTTGAGCTTGCATAATCCTGGCTCTGTTCCAGGGTCTGCTCCTGGAAAGTCTCTATCGTCCTGCGCAAATGCTCAAGATAAGGCAGCATTGTCCCGAAAAAGACGATGGAATTCCCGCGCCGAATCAGTAGCGTCGGGAAATTCTCGATATCCAGATCGCCCATCTGCTCGGCGTCTTCCTCGATGTCCACCCAGCGAAAGCGGGCCTCCGGAAACTCTGCCGCCAATCCCTCGAAACCGGGTTGATAGTCGCGACAGGTTCCGCACCAGTCGGCGCACAAACAGATGACCAGTAAGCCCTCGTCCATCATGCCTTCAGAACACGCTACGGTGGAATATCATGCGCCCGGAAGCACCGGGTAGTCGGTATACCCTTGGCTTCCCGGAGAATAGAAGGTCGCCGCATCCGGCTGATTCAGCGGAGCACCGGCCTTAAATCGGGCCGGCAAATCGGGATTGGCCAGAAAAGCGGTGCCAAAAGCCACTGCGTCGACCTGGCCGGCAGCAATCGCTTGCCCCGCCTCTTCGGCCGAGTAGCCCATGTTGGCGACCAGCACGCCCTGGTAACGCTCGCGAACCGGCGGTAACACATCACCGCTTTGCTGCTGGAAAAAATCACCACGCATCAGATGCAGGTAGGCCAGATTGAAATCATTGAGTCGTTCAGCCAGCCAGGTCGACAAGCCAATCGGATCACTGTCGATCATGCTGTTGAAGCTGTTGAGCGGCGATATCCGCAGGCCAACCCGATCCGAGCCCCAGACGCCGCTTGCTGCCTCAATGACCTCAAACATCAGGCGCGCCCGGTTCTCGAGCGAACCGCCGTAGGGACCGGATCGCTGGTTGGCTCCGTCACGCAAGAAGGCGTCGAGCAGGTAGCCATTGGCACCATGTACTTCAACGCCATCAAAACCAGCCGCTTTGGCATTCTCGGCAGCCTTTCTGAATCCAGCGACGATTCCCGGCAATTCGTCATCGCGCAATTCGCGCGGCAGGACATAGGGTTTCTTGCCTTCCGGCGTATGCACTTCGTCACCGACAATCGCCAGCGGACTGGGGGCCACCGGCTGGACGCCACCATTAAGCAGGGGGTGGCAGGCGCGACCGCCGTGCCATATCTGCAGGACAATCCGGCCACCCGCTGTATGCACGGCATCGGTGACCTGCTTCCAGCCGGCCACCTGGGCGTCAGAATAAATACCCGGCTCCATCCAGAATGCTGAATGCCCTGGCATGGCCATCGTCGCCTCGGCGACGATCAGCCCCGCGCTGGCACGCTGCGCATAGTATTCCGCCATTAATGGCGTTGGCACGTGCTCGGCATCGGCCCGACAGCGGGTCAACGGGGCCATGAATATCCGGTTAGGTACGAATAACGCACCCAGGGTAAGGGGGCTGAATAGCGTTGTCATGTTGTGCTCCTCAGAACAGTAATCTGGATAGTATCGCAGTTGCGAAATTATGACTTTTTGCCTGCTTGCAGAGAAGGGGAACAGGCGGATGCTTTAAACGGCTAAAGGGGGGCTTTCAGTGCTCTTTTCCGTCAACCCGCGCGGCCATCAGGAACGGGATGTATCGCCAGGCCAGTAAGCCGAATCCGGTAAGCCAGAATACTGCCGCCAAGTCTATCCAGAGCAAATAGTCCGCCGGAAAGAACTGCGGCAAAACAACGCGCGCCAGAAAAGCAGCCATCATGATCCACAACACCAGTTTGTCGAGCACGCCGAAGACAACTTTACGACCGGTGTGCCCATTGCAAATTCGGATCAGCATGGCCGGAATAATCAAGCCCATGGCGCCAAAGGTAAACACGTGCACCGAAACACTTCCCACCCATGAAATGGAAACCACGGCATTGATAAACTCGATCACCAGCTGAGCAATGATCGCCATGCAACCCAGATACATTATGCCCAGATCGAGTCGCCGCATGGCCAGCATGGGCTTCCAGAAAACCAGGCGCAAGAGCAGAAGCATGGCCAGGAGCAAAGCGACACTCGCGGCCAGCATGCGTGGCAAAAAGCTTTCCATAACAAAAACCAGCGCCAGCAGCTTGATTGAGCGGTCGAGCAAAGCATGGCGGAGAATGCTCACCTGAAAGGCGTTCTTCATGAATTGCCCCAGCGTTCGCTCCAGCATGACGATGAAGGCCATGCGAAAGAGCCCGATGGCCATACTCGATCCGGCAGCAAAATAGTACTCACTGAGCAAGAGCTGCTTGGCGACCAGAAAGGCCGGGAGAATGATCAGAAACGCCCAGTTTTCGGTGCGGAAGCTGTCCTCCGCGCGATGGCGCAGCAAGGTCCACAGCAGCATGGCAACAATCGTCACCAGGAACAGGTTGTTGGAGGCGGCAAATACCAGCGAGGGAAGTCGTCCGGAAAACCACATTCCCCCCCGCTCGATGAGCCATAAGAACACGAGCAGTATCAGGAAGCTTCCGTGGTAGCCGCGAATCTTCACCCAGTTCTTGGTCGAGGTCAGCATGAAGCCACCAAGCACCGCCCAGCCGAAGCCATAGAGCATTTCGTGCGCATGCCACTGAATCATCGAAAACGGCATGACCGGCGACGCCAATTGCCCTGAAAACATCATCGCCCAGATGACGGGCAGCAGCATTCCTGCCACGCAGGCCACGACAAAGAAGGGCCGGAAGCCGACCAGCCAGAGAGGTTGCTCAGAAAACTTCATTGAAAGGGCCTTGTGCAAATCAGGGTAATCACTGTCGCACCAGAAGGGCCAGCGCTTGCGGTTGGCTCACCATGTCCGCCAGGGTATAGTTGTCCAGCACGTTGTAAAGTGCAGCAAAGGCATCGACCAGTACGGCCTTCAGCTTACAGGCCGGAATCAGATTGCATTGCGGCGTTCCGCCCAGGCACTCGACGATCGGCGCCGTCCCTTCAGCCCGTCGAATCACCGCACCCAGCCGGATTTCTTCGGCAGGCCGCGCCAGGCGGATACCGCCACCCTTTCCGCGCACCGAGGAAATCACTCCGCTTTTCGCCAGTTGGTGAACCACCTTCATCAGATGGTTTTCTGAAATGTCGTGGGCCCGGGCAATTTCCGGAACAGTCGCCAACTGTTCTGGTTTCACGGCAAGGTACATCAGTACGCGCAATGAGTAGTCGGTAAAACTGGTCAAACGCATACCCACTCCAAAAAAATGTAAATAAGGAAGTTTTTTATGTACATGAGAATAGTAAACCACACCCCCTTTGAAAGCAATATAATAAATACATCTTTAAAGAGGCTCAGCCGGCAAAAGGCTGGCAGCACTCATGGTTCAGTTCTGGTCGTCACGTGACCAGCAGCAACTGATTTCAGGGAATGATATGAAACGACACCCCGCCCTCCTCACCTGGTCGCGCGAACATCACGCCGCACTGGTGCTCGCCAAACGTGCTCAGCGCCTGACCGAATTCTCGCCAGACACGCTGAAGGCCATCATTTCTGAGGTGAATCGCGTTTTCTCTCTTGAACTCGCGCCCCACTTTCATCTCGAAGAGCAATATCTTTTGCCGGCATTGCTGAATGCCGGACAGGCAGAAGCTGTCGAACGAACGCTGGCGGAACACGCCGAACTCCGTTCCCTTGTCGACCAACTCGACATTAGTCACCCAGAAGTCATTCACCGTTTTGGCAAGGCCTTGGCAGACCATGTTCGCTTCGAGGAGCGCGAGCTGTTCCCCCTTGCTGAATCAGCACTTAGCTCGGAAACCCTCGCAGACATCGAGTTAAGCATTGACCAGGCCGCCAGGCCAGATATCACCTCGGAGCGACAGCATGAGCCATCCTGAATTCTTTGATCACGTCCCGCACCTGGTGCTGATCGACCCCTTGGCGCAGTTTCTTGGCGCCAGCGACACGGGACTCGTCGAGTTCTCCTACCTGGATGTTGTTAAGCTCGCCGGCCACTCCTGTCCGACGGTCGCATCGGCCTACTGGATGACCTGCCTGGCGCTCAAGGCACTGTATGCTGAGCAGATCCCGGAACGTGGGGCGATTCATGTCGAATTCCGTGACGGGATTGAAAGAAAAGTCACGGGAGTGATTGCCAATGTGGTCTCGATGCTCACCGGGGCCAGCGGCGACGGCGGGTTCAAGGGCTTGGGCGGTCGCTTTGAGCGCCGCCACCTTCTGGCCTTTAACGCCAGCATTCCTCTGGAAATTCGTTTCAGGCGGTGCGACAACAACCGCTGGGTCGATGTCGGAACGCAACTGCAACATGTTCCGGCGCCCGCAGAAATGCCAGTCCTGATGCAGCGTTGCATGAACGGCACGGCCACGCCGGACGATCAAAGCCAGTTCGGCCGCCTCTGGCAAGAACGCGTGCGTCGAATCCTCATTGAGCACCGCGAGGATCGCGAAGTCTTCGTGCTTCGTTGTGCCAATTGAATTATGGCAAAAATTTTTCCCTTGAACCCGAAACATCCCGAGCGCATTTGCTGGGGCTGTGACAAATATTGCCCGGCCGATTCACTGGGCTGTGGCAATGGTTCCGGGCGAACCCAACACCCCGCCGAACTCATCGGCGAAGACTGGTATCTCTGGGGAGATTGGGGAATAGAGCCGCCAAGCGCAGCGGAAAAATAGGCGCAACACCCTACTTCACGGCAGGGTGCAACTTCTGCAAAGCCTCTAGACGTTCTTTCAGTTCGCGCTCATTTTCACGGCGCTGCGTGGCATCCCGTGCCACGGCGACCGAGCCGACCGCTTTGCCGTCGGCATCGACAACGACAGCAAAGCTCATCTCGACGTAGATTGTCCCCTTCGAGCGCGTCAGCGAACGCGTGACCGTGGCCCGCCCGGCATGCTTTGTCGCACTACTCGCCATGGCCCGATTGAAACCGTCCCAATGGGCGTCGCGTAATCGTTCGGGGATGATCAAGTCGAGGTTTTGTCCGACAGCCTCGTCCTTGGCATAGCCAAAAAGCGATTCTGCCGCCGCGTTCCATCCGCGAATAATTCCTTCCTTATCCGAGTAGATCATGGCATCGGCCATTTGCTCTACGATCCAGCTTTCCACTTCGGGGGATAATTCATTTCTCATCATGATTCCTTCACCTCGTTGGCTGAAACTTTTTATGTTTCAGGACGATTGTCCATGAATACATCAGACTCGCTTCATTAAACTCCCTTCCGGTTTCCACATCTCGCCACCAGATTCCCGTGTTGGAATCCGGCCCAAGATACTCCCAGCATAGGTGCTCTCCGCTGCACAGCTCAATTTCGTAAATCGCATTTAATTCAAGTCGGATCATCGAGCAATCATCAGTTCAATGCATTGAGGGCTGACTCTGGGCTTTCGCTAAGACTCTGGGCCAGAACAATCACCCCTTCCAGAATTCGCTCGGCATCTTCCTGATTGAAGCCTGCGTGGTAACGTTTCTTGACACCTTTGTGGTGCAGCCTGACATGCTTGCTCGGCGTCAGCCCGGATTTCTCCAGACTGCTTTTGACGCATTCAAACGGGCAGCCGTCAATGGCCAGAATCGGGCGAGCGGACAGGGCAATGCGCACCAAATGCGGCACATCGCCGCCAACGCCAGCGATGCACGACATTTCTGCCACTTCTCGTCGATCGAGTTCGAGAGCGATGTAATTAGCCATCTGTCCTGCGCTCGAACAACCTGAGCATGAATAGACAAGAGGTAAATGCTGATATTTATTGCTCAATAGATTCCCCTCTCAATCTTTCAAGTCACTTTCGTTCAAGCTTTTAGTATGGCCCCAACCGGTGGCCAAACAAAATAATAAAAAAGCCCGGCAATTGCCGGGCTTTTTTATTATCCACAGACTTAATTGCTTCCTATCACCACGCTCACCAATTCGATTCACGCTCAGGCGTCGCGGTGATCTTGTGGATTGAAAGGTCAGCGCCATCGAATTCTTCCTCGCGATCAAGACGCAGACCGATAAACGCTTTCAGCGCGCCATAAATTAAGGCGCTGCCCGCTAGGGCGACGGCAATCGCCATCCCGGTCATGATTAGTTGCGGCATGAAGGCGACCCCACCGGCGCCACCCAGCGCCTTCTGCCCGAAAATCCCGGCTGCGATCCCGCCCCAGGCACCACACAGGCCATGCAGCGGCCAGACACCGAGCACATCGTCAATCTTCCAGCGGTTCTGGGTCAGCGTGAACATCACGACAAACAAGCCGCCGGCAACGCCGCCAACGATCAGCGCACCAATCGGATGCATCACGTCGGAACCGGCACAGACGGCCACCAGTCCGGCGAGCGGTCCGTTATGCACGAAGCCGGGGTCGTTCTTGCCCAAGATCAAAGCGATCAGCGTTCCGCCGACCATGGCCATCAATGAATTGATCGCCACCAGCCCGGAAATCTTGTCCAACGTTTGTGCGCTCATGACATTGAAGCCGAACCAGCCGACCGTCAGAATCCAGGCCCCCAGCGCGAGAAAGGGAATCGACGAGGGCGGGTGCGCCGAAATCGCACCACTCTTGTTGTAGCGACCGTGACGCGCACCGAGCAGGAGCACCGCCGGAAGCGCAATCCAGCCACCCATGGCATGCACCACCACCGAGCCGGCGAAATCGTGGAACTCTTCACCAAAGCTGACCTTGAGCCAAGCCTGAATGCCATACGCCTGATTCCAGGCGATGCCTTCGAAAAAAGGATAGAGGAAGCCGACGATCAGAAAGGTCGCGATCAGTTGCGGGTTGAATCGGGCACGCTCGGCAATACCGCCGGAGATGATCGCCGGAATCGCCGCCGCGAAGGTCAGCAGAAAGAAGAAGCGCGTCAGTTCGAAGCCGTTTTTCTCTATCAGCACTTCCGCGCCGGAGAAAAAATTGATGCCGTAGGCCACCGAATAGCCAATGAAGAAGTAGGCAATCGTCGATACCGAAAAATCGACCAGAATTTTGACCAGCGCATTAACCTGGTTTTTCTTGCGCACCGTACCCAGCTCAAGAAAGGCAAAGCCGGAATGCATGGCCAGCACCATGATTCCGCCCAACAGAATAAACAGTACGTCACTACCCGATTTCAGTGCTTCCATGCGACCTCCGAAGAATCAATCCACGGCTCCAATGCAATAAGCGTTCCAACAACCCGTTTTCTTATGATTCAATGCCTTGAGGAAGAGCACCAGGCAGCAATGTACCAATACGGTGCATTGCCCTATTTCGGGGCACCATTATGGGTCATGGATAAAACAGCTTATGGTGCGGACTATTTACTCGCCACGCCCGGCGGCAACAGTACCCACATCTGTCCGGGCTGCCGCATTCTCCCGGCCTGCTGCCCGGCCTCCGCACCAAAACCCCAGAAGAAATCGGCCCGCACCACGCCGCGAATCGCGCCGCCGGTATCCTGAGCCAGCACTAGGCGGCGCAAAGGCTCGGCGGAATTGGGGCGCGTTGTAGACAAAAACACCGGCGCACCCAAGGGCACATGGCGCGGGTCGACGGCGACAGTGCGCTCAGCGACCAGGGGGACGCCCAATGCGCCGGGAGGGCCGTCATTGGGGTTACCCTTGGCGCTCAGCTCGCGGAAAAACACAAAGCTGGGATTGGCATTCAGCACTTCGTTCAGCTTGTCCGGATTGGCGCGCGCCCAGGCCTGAATGTTCTGCATCGAGGTTTGTTCGAGTTTGAGTTCGCCGCGCTCGGCCAGAACCCGGCCAATCGGATGATACGGATGCCCATTCTGGTCGGCGTAACTGACCCGCACCAGTTTGCCATCCGGCAATCTGACGCGGCCGGACCCCTGAATCTGGAGAAAGAAGAGCTCGACCGCGTCATCGACCCAGAGCAGGGTTTGCCCGGCGAAATCCTGTTCCCGTGAAACGATGTCTGCCCGAGAAAAATAAGGAATCACCTTATTGCCCTGCAAACGTCCGCGCAAGCGCATGTTTTTCAGGTCCGGCAAGACCTCGGACAGATCGATGGTCAACAGATCCGGCGGCACGCCCAGGACCGGCTGCGCAAAAGTCGCCGTACGGGTCCTCGAGCCGCGCAGCAGGGGCTCGTAATAGCCGGTGACCATCCCGCTCGTCGTGCCATCGGGGTTGGTCATCAGGAAAGGCTCGAAACGGGCTTCAAAAAATTGCCGCAGTTTGGCGTTATCCGGCGCCACCAGGCTCTTCGCTTCTTCGCACGCGGCCCTCCAGAGCAGCCATTGTGGCCGACTGGACAGCGCCCGGCAGGAGTGCAGAAACGCTGGCCAGGCGGCCGAAAGGTCATCCTCGCCCCAGCCCGGCAGATCACTCCAGCGCGCCGCCTGCATCGGCTTGGCCGTCGGCACGAGCGCAGGAGTGACGGGAACGCACTGAGGCGCAGCGGCACACACCGGGCAGGCCGGACAGCTCGCAGGGGGAACGTCCTTGACCGTGGCGCAGGCCGCCAAAAAAGTACTGAGCAAGGTGATTATTGTGGCCCGCAAGGGGCTTCTGGCTTGGCTTTTGGTCATGATCTAGCTTAAAGTGTGAGGTTCCCGAATTGACAAAGTATACCCCCCCAATGACTGACCCCTCCCGACAACTTTCCAGTTTTCTCGCCCGTGCCGAGAAATTGCTCGAACGCCTTGAACCGCTTCTCCCTCCCGCTTCGCAAACCCCCGACTGGAACAGCGCGATCGCCTTCCGCTGGCGTAAACACACGCATATCGGCTTCCTGCAGGCACTCACGCGCCCGTCGCCGATGCGCCTCGACGACCTGCAGGACATCGACGAGCAGAAATCGCGAATCGACGCCAACACCCGGCAATTCGTCAAAAAACAGCCGGCCAACAATGTGCTGCTCACCGGCGCCCGCGGCTCGGGGAAATCTTCACTGATCAAGGCGCTGCTCAACGAATACGCCCCCAAGGGACTGCGCGTCATCGAAGTCGAGAAAGCCGACCTGGTCGATTTGCCCGATATCGTTGAACTCGTTGCCGACCGCCCCGAACGTTTCATCATCTATTGCGACGACCTGTCGTTCGACGCCGGTGATGCCACTTACAAGGCGCTCAAGGTCGTTCTCGACGGCTCGCTGACCTCGGCCCCCGACAACGTGCTGATCTACGCCACCTCGAACCGCCGCCACCTGATGCCCGAGTACTTCGAGGAAAACCTGGAAAGCAAGCGCGTCGGCGATGAGATTCATCCCGGAGAAGCGGTTGAGGAAAAAATTTCGCTCTCCGAGCGTTTCGGACTCTGGCTGTCGTTCTACCCCTTCGATCAGGATGCCTACCTCAATATCGTCGCCCACTGGCTGAATCATTTCGGCTGCGAGGAACCCGAGATTTCTCGCGCCGAACGCGATGCTCTCAACTGGGCGCTGATGCGTGGCTCTCGCAGCGGACGGGTGGCCTGGCAGTTTGCCAAGGACTGGGCCGGATCAAGGAAAGCACCGGGCAGCAAGCGCCGTAAATGAGCGCAGTCATCGACGTCGCGGCCGCCGTTCTGCTGCGCGACGGTGACGAAGGCACGGAATTTCTTCTGGCGCAACGGCCTGAGGATAAAGTCTATGCCGGATACTGGGAATTCCCCGGCGGCAAGGTCGAAGCCGGGGAATCGCTGCATCAGGCACTGGTCCGCGAATTGCAGGAAGAGTTGGGGATCACCGTTGATCGAGTGTGGCCTTGGCTTTCCCGCCAATTCACCTATCCGCACGCCACTGTCCGTTTGAAGTTTTTCCGCGTCCCCACGTGGCACGGCACGATTGCGCCAATAGAACACTCCGGCTTCTCGTGGACCCGGATCGGCGCAGCGGCCAGCGTTTCCCCGATCCTGCCGGCCAACGGCCCGATCCTCCAGGCCCTGGAACTGCCGGCGACCTACGCCCTGACCAACGCCTCCGAAAACGGCATTGACAACGAACTCGGTCGACTCGAAGGTGCTCTGGAGCTAGGCCTGCGACTGATTCAGGTGCGCGACAAAACGCTCGCCCCCAGCGAACGCTTGCGCTTCGCTCACGCCGTCATGCAACTGGCGCGCCGGCATGAGCACGTCAGCGTACTGATCAATGATGATGCGCAACTGGCTACGGAGGTCGGCGCACAGGGTCTGCACCTGCCTTCGGCACGACTCATGCATCTGACACAACGCCCGGCGTTCGCGCAAGTCGCGGCGTCGTGCCATACGGCGGAAGAACTCGCCCACGCGGCGGCGCTCGGTCTCGATTTTGCCGTACTCAGTCAGGTGCTACCAACGCCGTCTCATCCGGATGCCGAAGGCATGGGCTGGAGCTGCTTCGCACAACTGATTGAGCGTGCACCGCTGCCGGTTTTCGCGCTCGGCGGAATGCAGCCCGAGACGCTTGAAACGGCGCGCACTCACGGCGCTCACGGGATGGCGATGCTGCGGGGGTGGAAATAGAAACAGCAATTAACCACGAAGTTCACGAAGGGCACGAAGTGAAGCAAAGTAGCTAAAATCTTTTGGCAACCTTGCAATAAGAGGATGCAAAGAAAAACATCAACTGAAGTTTTTCTTCGTGTTCTCCGTGCTCTTCGTGGTTAAACGGGTTAAATATCTTATTCAGCAGCCGGCGGTTCAGAGAGCGGGTCAGCGCTTTCCTGCACCGGAACGCGATACGATTCGCTGGCCCAGGCACCGAGATCAATCAGTTTGCAGCGCTCGGAACAAAATGGACGAAAGCCATTTTTCTGATTCCACACGGACTCGCCACCGCATTGCGGACAGCGTACTACAGTAATTTTTTCGGTCATCAGAGGTTGCAAAAAACCATGTCAAAGTTAACATCGACACCATTGTCAAAATGACGTGTCCGATGTTCGCTGTCCGGACGGGTAAAGCGGATATTCAGCGCATATTTGTTGGCGCTGATTTCGGGTACGAAAGGTGCATCCATCTTCAATGAAATCCGCACCATCTGCGAACCACTACCCCCCAGCATCATCTGGAATGCGCCGCCTTTGGCCACCTGATGTTCAACTCTTCCGCTTTGGCGCAACAGGCGCAAAACGATGGTCAGTCCATCATTCAAGGGCAGAAAGGGCTTGAGCCAACCGAGAAGGCCATTACGCCGCTCTTCCGAGGTCTGATGCTGCCAGTGGTGGTAAGACGGTAGATCGAACTCGCAGACGCCACCGGGAATCACCGCCCGACTCTTGATACCCATCAGCCAATCGTTCTCACGCAATTGCTGGCCAATCTTGCCGGTCATCCCAAGCAGCGCGGCCGATGCCTGTTCGATTTCGTAGAGCGCGCCGGACAGCGCCTCTTCGGAAATTTCCGGGTTGTTGCGAAAGACCAGCAGGGTTTGACGTTGGCGCTCAAGTTCCTGGATCAGATCCATTTTGAGATCAGCACGACCCGCGACCTCAAGGATCTCGAACAGGGTCAGCAGCGCCACATGGTGCTCGCGCGTCCCCGTCTGCTGCATGAAATAAGTCGCTTTGTCGAACAAGTCTTCCAGGCGCAGTAAAGTGCGAGTGCGCTCATTGAAAGGATATTCGTATGTAATCACATCACCGCCAAAGTGGGATTAAAGAAACTGCGGCGATTCTGAGGCATTTACCGCAAAATCTCAACCGCCAGATTGAGAACATTTTCCAGCCATCTCGAGATACCGCTGATGCAGATCATTGACCTGTGCACTCAGCGACGCCAAATCCGTCTCATTGACCACCACATCATCCGCTGCTGCTCGCCGCACCGCACGCGAGACCTGCGTTTCCATGATAGCGCGCACTTCCTCCGCGTCAAGTCCGCTGCGCGCCATGACCCGAGAAATCTGTGTCGATTCGGCACAATCCACCACCAGAATCCGGTTGACGCGCTGGCGATACACGCCCGTCTCAATGAGCAGTGGCACCACCAGCAGCACATACGGAGACGTTGCCGACTGACACCGCTGCTCACTCTCGCGACGGATTAACGGATGAAGGATCGATTCGAGACGGCTTTTCGCCGAAGGCTCAGAGAAAACCAGCTGACGCATTACGACGCGGTTCAACTGTCCATCCGAGCCGACAACGCGATCGCCAAACTGTGCTGCAATCTCCGGCATGGCGGCCCCGTGCGTGCCGGTCAGTTCGTGCGCAATGGCATCGGTGTCGACAACCACAACCCCATGAGTCGAAAAAAGGTCAGCGACGGCACTCTTGCCACTGCCAATCCCTCCGGTCAACCCGACGACAAAACTCATTGTGCCGCCGCGACTTTCGCTTTGCACGCCATCACTTTGTAACTCGAGAAACCTTCCTTCAGGGCCTGGCGAAGCAATTCAGCCTGCACCTCAGGCCCCTGCATCGCCAGAGCACCAATCGCCGGCTTGAGATCGCGCGCTCCGACCTTGGCCGAACGCACGCCTTTCTCGCGTAACTCGGCCAGGCGCTCCGCCGCAGCTTCTTTGCTGGAGAAAATTCCGAGTGAAATGGCATAACGGTTGGGACCGGCATCCTGCACGATGAAAAATTCTGGAACGCGTAGTGCCTTCAACTCGCCGGCTTTCCGGTCCGCGTCCTGCTTGCTCGGCAGAGGCGGAATGAACACCCAGTAATGCCCGCTGCCGGGATTCATCGTGCGCTCTGTCTTAAAGGCCGAGAATTTTCCGCTGATCAGATTTTCCATCCGGATAATCTCTGCCAGTGGCAAATCGCTGACCTGCTGACAGGTTTCAGCTTGCAGCTTCTCTTCCGGCTTGACCAGCTTCTCCGCCTTCTCCTGCTTTTCCCCTGCAACGGCACCATCCGCCGGGGCATCGCGCACCACCAGTTTTACCTGATCGGCCAACAACTGCTGCTGCAGGCGAAGCGCGTCAGGGTTTTCCGAAGTCCCGAGAAACCCCCGTGACCAGCTGAAGAACAGCAGGTTGGCCAAGATCAGCAGGAAGACAAAGGCACGCATCATCGGTTGACCGTGGCTCAAGCAAATTTAGGCAAGTGTTGCAACGAAGCCTTGATCGCCTCGGCCGGATAGTCGAAGTCTTCGAGTTCGCCGGCGAAATACCGGTCATACGAACCCATGTCAAAGTGGCCATGACCGGTCAGATTGATCAGGATCGTCTTAGCCTCGCCGCTTTCCTTGCAGCGCAGGGCTTCGTCAATCGCCCCGCGAATGGCGTGGTTCGATTCCGGGGCCGGAATAATCCCTTCGGCGTGAGCAAACATCACTCCTGCGTCAAAGGTCGCCAGCTGAGGAACGGCAATCGCTTCGATCAAACCTTCGTGATACAGCTGCGATACGAGTGGCGACGCGCCGTGGTAGCGCAGTCCGCCAGCATGGATTCCCGGCGGCATAAAATCGTGCCCGAGGGTAAACATCTTCATCAACGGCGTGAAACCGGATGAATCGCCAAAGTCATAAGCGTACTCGCCCTTGGTCAGCGACGGACACGACGATGGCTCGACGGCCACCAGCCGCGTCAGCTTGCCGTTGTGCCCGCCAGCCGCATTGTCGGCAATGAACGGGAAGGCAATCCCGGCAAACGACGAACCGCCACCGCACGGGGCAAAAACCACGTCAGGCCAGTCGCCGGCCATCTCGAACTGTTTTTTTGCTTCCAAACCGATAATCGTCTGGTGCAAGGCCACGTGATTGAGCACCGAACCCAGCGCGTAATTGGTATCGGAACGCGAGGCCGCTTCCTCGACCGCCTCGGAGATCGCCAGCCCGAGCGAGCCCTGATTGTCGGGGTCGGCGGCCAAGGCATCACGCCCGGTCTGCGTCATGTTCGACGGGCTGGCGAACACTTCCGCCCCCCAGGTCTGCATCATCGAGCGCCGATAGGGTTTCTGCCCGTAACTGACCTTGACCATATAGACCCGGACTTCCAACCCGAACATCTGGCCGGCCAAAGCCATCGAACAGCCCCATTGCCCGGCACCGGTTTCGGTGGTGATACGCTTGATTCCGGCCTGTTTGTTGTAATAGGCCTGCGCCACGGCGGTATTGGGTTTATGTGACCCGGCTGGCGAAACGCCTTCGTTCTTATAGTAAATCTTGGCCGGGGTACCCAGCATCTGTTCCAGCCGCGCCGCACGAATCAGCGGCGACGGGCGCCACAGGCGATAGATCTCGCGCACTTCCTGCGGGATTGGAATCCAGCGCTCGGACGACATTTCCTGTTCGAGAATGGCCATCGGAAAAATCGCGCCCATCTGTTCCGGCGTTGCCGGATTCCCGTCCGGACCGAGCGGCGGCAGCGGCGGATTAGGCATATCGGCCACGACGTTGTACCAGTGCGTCGGAATTTCGGATTGTGGCAGCACGAAGCGAAGCGATTCCATTAAAGCTCCCTGAAACAGATCATTATTCGAAAAGGTGCAAGTATAACGGTCACTTGAGTGTCATGCAGCAGGTACAGCACTCTTCCCCCGTTCGATTTCACGAAGTTCCACCTGTTCTGGCGCAAAAGCAGTGATTAAACGCTGGCAGGCGGCACGCGCGGCGGCGCTGTTGTCCTGGCTGAAATTACAGACATAAAGATCGAGCGTCACGGCATTCGCTTCCGGCCAGGTATGCACCGCCAGATGTGATTCAGCAAGAATCACTGCACCAGTGGCGCCGGCAGGCTCTGCCGCGCTACCGAACTGATGAAAGGCCTGCCCGACGGGGGTCAGGCCAGGCACAGCACAAACGTCAAGGCACAGCTCGCGCAAGGCATCGACGCAACCGAGCAGGCGCGGCTCGCAGCGGCAGTTATGAAGCTCGGCGATGAGGTGCAGACCGTGCATGATGATTCCATTCAGAAAACGAAAGCTTAACCACAACGACACAACGAGCACAACGAAAAACAGAATTCTCGTAAGCTTATATTTCTATCGGTTTTGCTTTTCGTAGTGCTCGTTGTGGTCGTTGTGGTCGTTGTGGTGAATATATTTAGCCTCAAACCAGCGAAGAAACAAAGCGCTGCCCCAGCCGCCGCAGCGTCCGCTCGGCCGCCAGAACGCCGCGGTATTGCGCCTCTTCAAACAACGAAAATCCACTGACGTCGGCATGGGCAAAGCGCAGGTGCTCGCCATCAGCGGCGAACAACTTGCGCGCGCCTCCCCAGATCAGACCGGGTACGGGTCGTACCATGGCGTGCCCGTTGCGGAAGACATCCAGACGCGTCGTCACCTGGCGAATATCGGGATGCGGCCGTTCGAGATCAGCCAGAACCTGCTCGGCCCAGACGTCACGCGGATACTCCTGCAGGAGCATCCGCCCTGCTGACGGCGGCAGATCGGAAAGCGCCCGGTAGTAGGTGAACACCGTCGCGCCCGGACGCATGCGCATCTGCTGGTGCGTTGCCACCACGTACCCCAGACCAGGGCTGTCGTAGAGCACGTTGTCCCAAGCCATCGACATTCCGGCTCTATCCTCGGGAAAGCGCGAGAGCGTCAGATTAGCGACCAGCCAAGGCGCATGGGAAAAGCCCCGAGCCGCCGACTTGAGGGGGTCGTACCCAGCAAAAACGTGCGGCAACAGAAACAGGGGTGCCGCCCAGATCAGTTGCTCGGCGACCAGCCGTAGCGTGCGCTGCTCGGCCGGCAGCCACAGGTCGACATTCATCACCCCATTGGCTTCGGCCACGCGGAAAGCTACCGCACCGGTCAGCAAGCGCTCACCTGCACGTGTTTTAATCGATTGTGCCAAGCCCTCGGCCAGCCAGGCATTACCGCCCGGCGTCGTCAGTACCGTATCGCTCGCCGCATCCAGCGCCTCGCCGTTGCGACAGGCAAAATAATGAATGCCCGCCCACGCCGAAACCTCGGCCAGCCCCGTCCCGTAGTCGTCACGGCAGGCATAGTCGACGTACCAGTGCAGGTGTGGCGAATCGAGCCCCTGGGCCAACAGCCAGTCGCGCATGCTCAGGGTATCGAGCGCCAGCAGATCAGGCACCCGGCTGGAGAGTTCCATCGGCAGGGCAAAGGCACGTCGCCCCTGATCAACCCGCTGCTTGAAGCCGTCCATCAGGGCAAAGAAGCGTTTGTACTGCGCCTGTTCGGAAGCACTCACTCCGATCTGCGGCAGAACGCCTTCTTGCCACCAGCCATTGCGGTACACCCGCTCCTGCGGCGTTGCACAGAGATAGCGCTCGTCGTAACGTGGCCGCGCCGCCCGCGGATCGCCGTGCAGCACGCCAAGCTCGGCCAGCAGCTCGCGCACCGCCACGGCTTCGCGGGTCGGCAAAGGCAGGTAATGCGCAGCCAAGGGGTAAGCACTGACTTCATTACGCCCGGCGCGGGAATTCCCGCCCGCCTCGTCCTCCAGTTCGACCAGCAGAAAATCCTTAAAGCCTGACTTGGCGAGCTTCCATCCAGTCGATAACCCGCCGATCCCGCCCCCGACAATGGCGACAGAAACACGCCGAGTTTCGGAGGGCGGCGGCAATTTTCCGGACTCGCGCAGCAGGTGCCCGAGGTTTAACGACGCGCCCTGCAATTCACCAGCAGGCAAAGGCGGCTTGCTCGACCCAGCGCATCCAGGCAAGGCGGCCAAACCTGTTGCCGCCAGCGAAGCCAGAAAGTCTCGGCGGCGCATCAGTCAGACTCTCGATCAGGGAACATCAGCGTGGATTCAAGGACGATAAGCTGGCATTGTCGTCGAACTCGACCTTCAGGATTTGGACAGCCAGCGCAAAAGTGTCAAAAATAATTTGTCCGGATCGACGGGTTTGGCAATGAAATCATTCATGCCTGCTTCGAAACAACGCACCCCATCTTCGGCAAAGGCATTGGCGGTCATTGCCAGAATGGGGGGCTGTTTTTCCCCGAATGAACGCTTGCGAATTTCCAGGGTAGCCTCAAGCCCATTCATCATCGGCATCTGCATATCCATCAGAATCAGATCATAGCCATTCTTGCTCGCCATTTCCACGGCTTCAACGCCATTCGTGGCACTGTCGATGAGCAGCCCGGTGGCTTCGAGCAACTCCAGGGCAACTTCGCGGTTGATCGGCTCATCTTCAACCAGAAGAATGCGGCGTCCCTGATAATTCTGCCGCAGGAGCGCCTCAGTCGAATCGGCAGTTAAGGCATTATTTTCCACCCTTGAAGGGGCGCCCTTTTTAAGGCGCGCGGTGAACCAGAAGGTACTGCCTCCCCCGGGGACGCTCTCCACTCCGGCATTTCCTCCCATGCACTGGGCCAGATTTTTGGTGATGGCCAGACCGAGGCCCGTACCACCATATTTGCGCGTCGTTGAGTTATCTGCCTGTTCAAAAGCGGAAAACAGTTTCTCTACGACATCGGGGCTGATTCCGATGCCCGTGTCCTCCACTTCGAATCGAACCAGGGCACTGTGCTCGACCTCATCCAACAATTTGACGCGCAAGATGATCGTTCCAGCATCGGTGAATTTAACAGCATTTGCCGCATAGTTCAGCAGCGCTTGCTGGAGTCGGGTGGCATCGCCCAGAAAATTAGGCAGCAGCCTCTGGCAGTCGATCACCATATTGAGGCGTTTGGCCTGTACGCGGTCCTGGAGCAAGGAAACAATATTTTCCAGAATGCCTTCCATCCTGACCGGTTTCTCTTCCAGCTCAAGTTTCCCGGCTTCAATCTTGGAGAGATCGAGAATGGCGTTGATGATTTCCAGAAGATGCTGGCCCGCGCCATGAATCTTTTCGAGCCGGTCAACTTGCCGTGGAGTAACGCCGTCACGCTTCAAAAGATAAGTCATGCCGGTTATGGCATTCAGCGGCGTTCGGATTTCATGGCTCATATTGGCCAGAAAAGCACTCTTGGCTATGTTGGCGCTCTCGGCAACTTTCTTGGCTGACTCCAGCTGTTCAGTACGCTGTGTCACCAGTTTCTCCAGATGATGACGGTGGCTTTCCAGTTCCTTTTCAACCTGCCGTCGCTCAGAGATGTCGCGAACAATCGCCCACATTCCCGACGGCTGCCCTTTTTCATCACGTAAAAGGTAGGTCCGCAATTCAACAGGAACCAGCGCGCCATCCTTGCGCAGGTATTCCTTCTCATAGACCTCTGACGCACCCTGCGGAAAAACCTGTTCCTTCACAATACGTTCTTCAGCGGAGTGCCAGCGAGAGGGGGTGATTTGCTCATACGTCAGGTGCTTAACTTCCTTGCGGTTGTAGCCCAGCAAATCCAGGAAGGCATCATTGCATTCGACAATCTGACCGCCAAGATCAACCTGGGCATAAGCATCAAGCATGCTTTCATACAGGGTGCTGTAGCGTCTTTCACTTTCTCGCAACTGCGCTTCAGCCACTTTTCGCTCGGTGATGTCAATATTGACCCCGACCATTCGCATCGCTCGCCCTTCTTCATCACGGATTACCTTGGCGTAAGCCAGCACGCAACGCACGCTCCCATCAGGCCGAACGATCCGGTATTCGGAATGAAAGGGGACTCTTTGTTGAATAGCATGAGCTACATCACGGCGGGCCATCTCAAGATCATCCGGATGAACGCCTTTTTGCCAGGCCTCATAGGCCCCTGAGAAGTCGGTGGCGCCGATTCCATAGATTCGGTACATTCTTTCGTCCCAAATCAGCCGGTTGTTCTCCAGATCAAGATCCCACACCCCGATCCCTCCGGAATCGGTCGCCAGTTCCAGCCTCTCCTGACTGGCTTCGAGGGCTTTCGTACGCTCGCGAACGCGCGCCTCGAGCAATTGATGATCCCCCTGGACATTGTCGGCCATGGTGTTGAAATTTGCCGATAGTTCCAATATTTCAATGCTATACCCCGGGTTGAGCAGCGCTCGGGCGGATAAGTCACCCTGACCCAAACGGCGCGCGCTTGCCGCCAAGTCCTGTAACGGACGTGTCAGGCGCAAAGCCAGAAGATAAATGAGAATCAGGGAAAGGAATGCAAGGAGCAAGCTCACCAGAGCCAAAATGTTCAGTTGTTTGTTCAGGGCAAGTAGAGCTTCGTCTTTGCTCATGTAATGCACCAGCGTCAAGCCCTTGGCACTGCCGAGCTGTAGATGCCGATACACGACGATCAGCTCCTTATTCTCGGCACGGGTTTCGAGAAGCGTACCTTCAAACCCATAAGCCACTTTATCGCTCAACTGGAAAGCAGGGAGGTGACTTGAGAGGGGCTGCCGGTTCTCATCGAAAATATCTGTTTGCCCGCGTTTATTCGAAATCGTCGGATTGAAATCGAACCTGTCGGGGGTGAAGTTACGCAAATCGAGCAAGGCAATGAGCACACCAATAACTTGAGCGCTCGGGTAACCCTCGTCATCCGGAAGGTACATTTGCCGTGCAATGCCCCAGGTGGAATTCCCTTCAGCATCGACAAATTTATCGATCACCTCGGCGAACCCGGGCTTCACCATGCGCTTGATGCGTTCCTTTTCCCGCAACGTGCTTCCGACAAGCTCAGCGCTTGAACTGGCAATGACCAGGCCATCTGCGGGAGAGACGATCATTAGCTGACTGTAGTGATCGGGATAGGCACGCTGCAAACGTTCAAAAATCCGTTCGATTTCCTGCTGAACAGATCGATCAACAGTCGCAATTTTTTGGATAGCAGCTTGTTTTCCGCAATGATCAGGATGTCACCACGGCGCTCCTCCAACGAATTGCTGATAAACCGGTGCTCGCTGTCGGCAACCGACTCAACCCGACGAATCGCCTCAGCCAGCAACTGGTTGCGGGCGCCCTCTATCCCCAAAGGCTGAAACCCACTGTACCAAAGCAACAGCAAGCCGCCGACAGAGACGACAAACAGTCCGCCAAAATAGAGAGTAATTCGCGCCGATAAGGATCGATTCATGGACAGTCAGCCTAGTCCTCGTAATCGAAATCCGAAATCCGGTATTTCCTCGGCGCGCTCATGACGTCAGCAAGTCCTGGATAAGCGAATGCCTCTTTCAGTTTCCCCCATTCCGCGCCGGATGGCAGTTTGCCCAGTTTTGACAGGAATTCATACTCCTTGGTCAGTGGGTAAGCCTCTGCGCTAATCACCAGGGTTGGCGCCGAGGGAATGTTGAGAATTTCCCGTCGGGTGATCGAAGCCACGTGATCAGGAGACAGTGTTTCCCGCTTGCCCGAAAAAGACTCGGTTTCAGCCATCGCCCAGAGAACTGCTCGGGCAAGATTTTTTTGTGATCGACGCATCCATTCGATCGCGCGAACCAAACCAGCGGCCAGGTGGCGTGCTGCCTCGGGCGAATTGGCCACAAACTGGCGATTCATCACAAAATAGTCGGCGCTTTGCCCGCGGAAGACAATGCGATTCTGGTCGCTATTATTTAGCGCAATCGATGGCGCAGGCTCCCAGGCAGCAAAAGCCTCGATGTCTCCCCGAGCCAAAGCGGCAGGCATTTCATCGACACGCAGTGGAATCAACCTGATTTGGTTTTCCTGAAGCCCGGCCGAAGCCAAGCCCTGAAGCAGGGTATGGTGTGCGCTCGAGGCTTCGACATAGCCGATACGCTTGCCCGCCAGATCTTTGACCTGTGTCGTGCCGCTGGCAACGAGTGCGGTTGACGC
Source organism: Betaproteobacteria bacterium (assembly GCA_037139055.1). GTDB lineage: Bacteria > Pseudomonadota > Gammaproteobacteria > Burkholderiales > Rhodocyclaceae > Propionivibrio. Next base: position 26,051 of record JBAXHE010000036.1, read on the forward strand.
CTGTTTGACCAATCCGACAATCCATACGCTCCCGGAAGCCGCCGCCGCAATGGTCGGCATATCGCCGAGCAAACCGGCTTCCAGGCGCTGATCGATAAGCAGAGGAAGCATATCGGCGCCACGACGGAATGGGCTCATTTTCAATGGCCGAGCATTCTCCGATAGCGCTCGCCTGAGGATACGATCGTGCTGCATGACAATACTGATAACCCCTGAAGGGTAACCCAGAGGCTGAACACCCACATCGATCGTCGACGAACCGGGGATAAGCCCATAGCGTTCGACGTAATCATCGCCCTGAGCAAAACCGCCGTAGAGGCCCAGAACAACAATCAAACACCCTCTGGCCAAGGCGCTGCGCGCGCAAAAAATACCCTGCCGAATGTGCGTCATCAAATCCCCAATCCTGGAATGTGCGACTTTCCTAAGCGCTGATGGCAACGTCAAAGCTGCCTTGCATTAGACGGTAAAGCATGGCTATGGTTTCACTTTTCCAAAAAACACCCGAGTCAAGGTAAAACATTTCCAGGGGGACAAGCCCCCTCACCGGAATCATGCTCTCAGAAATACTCACCGCTGTGCATCCGTGGAAACCGCAAAAAACTGCGGGAAATACGGAGTTCTGCGTTTCCGCATAATCACGACGCCTTAGCGAATTACCTGTCGCCACTCGCTTTCAAAGTAACGCACCAGTACCTGGTTGTTGAGCCGGTTCACTTCGGCGTCAACGCGCGCCATGTCCTTGGGGAACTGGAACAGCGCCGGTGTGGTTTCCGGCGTGAGGAATTTCGTCGCCACCGAGTAATTGGCGGGAGGCTGGTAGCCGCGCTTGCCGACAAGCACAAAGCCCCATTCGCCGAACGACGGCACCAGGGCGTGATACGGCGTAGCGTTGAAACCCACGCTCTCCAGCGTCGTCACCACGCACCAGAACGATTGCCTGGCGTAAAGCGGCGAGGTCGATTGAATCACCGCCCGCGCCCCGGCGGTCATATGCTTTGCCAGCAGACGGTAGAACGCCGCGCTGTAGAGCTTGCCGATGGCGAAATTGGACGGATCGGGAAAATCGACGACAACGAAGTCGAACAAATCGTCGTGCTCCTCGAGCCATTTCAGCGCGTCGGCATTGACCACCTGGACCTTGGGTGAAAGCAAGGCGTCGTCGTTGAGCTTGCGTAGCGGCGTGGCGGTGGAAAACAGTTGGGTCATCGCCGGATCGAGGTCGACCAGGGTCACCGACTCGATCTGCGGATATTTCAGGACTTCGCGTACCGCCAGACCGTCGCCGCCGCCAAGTACCAGCACTCGCTTGGCGTCTGGCAGTGTCGCCAGGCCCGGATGCACCAGCGCCTCGTGGTAGCGGTATTCGTCGCGCGAAGAAAATTGCAGGTTGTTGTTGAGGAATAGCCGTAGATCGTCCTTCCAGCGGGTAATCACCAGCCGCTGATACGGCGAGGTCTCGCTATAGACGATTTCATCGGCATACAGATGGGCTTCGGCCAAGGTGGTGAAGTGGCCAGCGGCAGCAAAGCCCAGCCCGAGAACGACCAGCGAAACGAAGGCCTGCGCCTTGAGGCCGACTGCTGCATGCAACTGCTCACGGAAAATCCATAACGCCCACAAGGCGACCAGTACATTGAGCAGACCGAAGAGCAGGCCGCTGCGCACCAGCCCGAGGTGCGGTACCAGCAACAGCGGGAAGAGAATGGACACGGCCAGCGCGCCAAGATAATCGAAGGTCAACACCTGCGAAACGACGTCCTTGAAGCTCAAGTCGCGTTTAAGGATGCGCATGATCAACGGAATTTCCAGCCCGACCAGCACGCCGATGCCGAGAACCATCAGGTAAAGCGCCAGCTTGAACGGCGCGGAAAACCACACGAAGATGAAAAACAGACCGGCAGCAGAGAAGCCACCGAGCACTCCGACCATCAACTCGATCTGGACGAAGCGCGCGACCAGGTTACGCTCGACGTAGCGCGACAGCCACGAGCCGATGCCCATGGCGAACAGATAGGTGCCGATGACGGTCGAGAACTGGGTGACCGAATCGCCGAGCAGATAGCTCGACAGCGCGCCGGCGATCAGCTCGTAGGCGAGACCGCAGGAAGCGACGACGAAGACGGAAAACAGGAGTGCTTTACTCATCAACGGAAAACTCGTGGGAAGGTCGGGCTATTCTATTCTGAAAAGTGGGCTAAACTTAATAGACGCTAAGCTCGCTTATCGCCATGACCCAATACAAGGCATACATCGACTTCTTTGCTTCGGCCTGTTTCGCCGCCTTAATGCTGCTAGCTTCGGTGGCACACGCGGGCAGTCCCGGAACGGTCATTTCAACCAGCGGCCCAGCCAGCCTGCTTGCTGCCGACGGTAGCGTGCGCATGGCCAAGCCGGGAGCACCGGTCAATGCCGGCGACACGGCGGTCACCGGCGAGCAGGGGCAACTGCACATCCGTTTCAGCGACGATTCAATGGTTCAGTTGCACGCCAAGACGCAATTCCGGATTGATCAGTACGCTTTCAGCGGCAAAGCCGACGACGACTCCAAAGGCTTTTTCAGCCTGCTAAAGGGCGGATTCCGCACAGTCACCGGGTTGCTCGGCAAGTACAACCGTTCGACCTACCGAGTCAACACGCCAGCCGCAACGATCGGCATTCGTGGCACCGAGTACATAGCGCGACTCGACAACGGTCTGCATGTCCAGGTTGAGCACGGTGAAATTTCGCTGGCCAACCGGGCCGGCAGCTTCTCCGTCAGTGAAGGGCAACGAGCCTACGTTGCCAATTCAAAGTCGGTGCCAAAATATGTGAAGCTGGGCAATGCAGCGCAAGGCGGCAGCGGACGTAGCAACGCTTCCGCTAGTGGCACGCAGATTCAGGGCAACACCCAGATCAACGCCAATGCCGTCAATGTCAATGCCATCGCCGTCGGTCAGGAAAATACGGCAGGGAACAAGATCGGGGCGATTGGCGGGAAGTAGGTCGGTACTATTTGTGATACGCCCGGCTACCACTCCCGGAGAGCCGTGAAGTCTGCGCCGCATCGCGTTCAAAGAGATTCCAGCCCTGATACTGGGCATTGGCAAAAAACGCCAGTGCCAGCAATCCAATG
>JBAXHE010000037.1:0-28662 GCA_037139055.1 Betaproteobacteria bacterium
GCTTTATCGTCCGCAAGATTTCGTCCGGTGAGGGCGTTGAGCGTACCTTCCAGACGTATTCGCCAGTGGTTGCCGCGATTGAAGTCAAGCGTCGTGGCGACGTGCGCCGTGCCAAGCTGTACTACCTCCGTGAGCGTTCGGGCAAGTCCGCACGCATCAAGGAAAAGCTGGTGCGCAAGGTCAAGGAAGTCAAGCCGGCCGTCTGATCAGCCGCTTTGCTGTAATAAAAACGGGGCAGTGTCGAAAGACGCTGCCCCGTTTTGTTTGGCCTCAATAATCAGGTGGGCTTCGGCTTGGTATTCTCGATCAGCGCGTAAGCCGAATGGTTGTGGATCGACTCGAAATTCTCGGATTCGACTACGTAGTGATAGATGCGCGGCTCGGCATTGAGACGCGCAGCGACATCGCGAACCATGTCTTCGACGAATTTCGGGTTGTCGTAGGCGCGTTCGGTGACGTATTTTTCGTCCGGGCGCTTGAGCAGGCCGTAAAGCTCGCAGGAGGCTTCCGATTCAACCAGTGATACGATCTCCTCGATCCACAGGTGATCGTTGATCCTGGCGCTTACGGTGACGTGTGAGCGCTGGTTGTGCGCGCCGCGATCGGAGATTTTCTTCGAGCACGGACATAAGCTGGCGACCGGGACGACGACCTTGATCGTCGAAGCGATTTCACCGTGGCAGATTTCGCCAATTAGAGTGACATCGTAATCCATCAGACTTTGCACGCCGGAAACCGGCGCTGCCTTGTTGATGAAATACGGGAAATTCATTTCGATGTGTCCGGTCTGAGCTTCCAGTTTATCGACCATCTCGCGCAGCATGATCGGAAAATTCTCCACCGATATTTCGCGTTCATGGCTGTTTAGGATCTCCACGAAGCGCGACATGTGCGTGCCCTTGAAGTTGTGCGGCAGGCCGACGTACATGTTGAACATGGCGATGGTGTGCTGAATGCCGCCCGATTTGTCGAGGATCTTGACCGGATGGCGAATCGATTTGATGCCGACGCGGTTGATGGCGATCTGCCGGGTGTCAGCCAGATTCTGGACGTCGGCCATTGGTGTGGTCGCGGATTGAGGTGCCTGAGGTGCGTTCATTACATGTCCTGATGTGATTGCGCTGCGCGAAGTATTCCAGCCTTGTCGAGGCCAACTTCCGCGAGCAGGAGTGCCTGGTCGCCATGATCAATGAAACGGTCGGGAAGTCCCATGCGAACAAAGCGTACTGGACTGTTGATTTCTTCCAGAACGCGCGCGACTTCGGAACCTGCGCCACCAATCAATGCATTCTCTTCGATGCTGATCAGCAGGGAATGTTCCCCAGCCAGCTGAATTATCAGTTCGCGGTCGATGGGTTTGACGAAACGCATGTTGGCCACGGTGGCGTCGAGTTCTTCGCCAGCTTCCAGTGCCGGAGTGAGCATGCTGCCAAAAGCCAGGAGCGCGATCCCTTTGCCCCGGCGGCGGATTTCACCTTTGCCTACGGGCAGGTCGTGCAAGGTTTTTTCGGTGGCGACGCCGGGACCGGTACCGCGCGGGTAGCGTACGGCGCTGGGGCCATTGAGGCGGAAAGCGGTGGTCAGCATTCTCCGGGACTCTTCCTCGTCGGCCGGTGTCATGACCACCATATTGGGGATGCAGGTGACAAACGAGAGGTCGAAAGTGCCGTGATGTGTCGGACCGTCGGCGCCGACCAGGCCGCCGCGATCGAGCGCGAAGACCACGGGCAACTTCTGCAGGGCGACGTCGTGCAGCAACTGGTCGTAGCCGCGCTGAAGGAAGGTCGAATAGATGGCGACAACTGGGCGCATGCCTTCGCAGGCCAGGCCAGCGGCGAAAGTGATCGCGTGCTGTTCGGCGATGCCGACGTCAAAGTAGCGTTCGGGATAAAGCTCGGCAAAACGCATCATGCCGGAGCCTTCACCCATCGCCGGAGTAACGGCCACCAATTTGGAGTCGGCCGCAGCCATGTCGCACAACCAGTCGCCAAAAATCTGGGTATAGGTCGGTTTGCCTGTGGATTTGTTGCCTTGAATGCCAACTTCGGGCTGAAACTTCGACACCCCGTGGTAAAGAATCGGGTCGGCCTCAGCCAGCTTGTAGCCCTGGCCCTTGCAGGTCATGACGTGGAGGAACTGCGGCCCCTCGAGTTTCTGCAGGTTCTGCAGGGTCGGAACCAGCGAGTCCAGGTCATGCCCGTCAATCGGGCCGATGTAGTTGAAACCGAGTTCCTCGAACAGCGTTCCGGGAGTGAGCATGCCCTTGACGTGCTCTTCGACGCGGTTGGCAAACTCAAGCAGCGACGGCGAGACGCCGAGTACCTTCTCGCCGGCCTTGCGCGCGGCATTGAAGGCGCTGCCGGAAAACAGGCGGGCCAGGTATTTGTTGAGCGCGCCGACCGGGCGCGAAATCGACATGTCGTTGTCGTTGAGAATGACCAGCATATTGGTGTTGGCGACGCCGCCGTTGTTCAAAGCCTCGAAAGCCTGTCCGGCGGACATCGCCCCGTCACCGATAATGGCCACGGTGCTGCGTGCTTCGCCTTTGAGCTTGAACGCCTGGGCCATGCCCAGGGCAGCGGAAATCGAGGTTGATGAGTGGCCGACACCAAAGGTATCGTATTCGCTCTCGCAGCGCTTGGGAAACCCCGATACGCCACCATGCATACGCAGCTTGGCCATTCCTTCGCGGCGACCGGTCAGCACCTTGTGGGCATAGGTCTGGTGACCCACATCCCAGACCAGGCGATCGTCCGGTGTGTTGAAAACGTAGTGCAGGGCAATCGTGAGTTCTACCGTGCCCAGGTTCGACGAGAGATGTCCGCCCGTCTTGGAGACCGATTCGACCAGAAAACTCCGCAGCTCGTCGGCAAGCTGTGGCAGCTGCTTGCGCTCGAGTTCGCGCAATTGTGCCGGCGAGGTGATGGTGTCAAGCAGGGGGTAGGGAGTCATGGGGTGTTGGTTCCGGATGGCGTCTTTGTTCTGTTGGCGAGTAGTGACTAGAACGACCGGTGGGTGATGAAATCGGTCAGTTCAATCAGGCGTCGGCTGCGTTCGCCAAACGGGGCGAGCGCTTCAAGTGCTTGTCTCCTCAAATCGTCGGCGAATTCACGGGCGCGCTCCAGTCCCATCAGGCTGACATAGGTTGGTTTATCGGCGGCCGCATCCTTGCCAGCGGTTTTCCCCAGTGTTGCCGTGCTGGCGGTACAGTCAAGGATGTCATCAATGACCTGAAAGAGCAAACCGGCACGTTTGGCAAAGCGATCCAGTAATTCTTTCTCCGGGGCGGTGAGTGTATTGCCGCACAGCGCTCCGAGCATTACGGCAGCACGAATCAGTGCCCCCGTTTTGAGCGCGTGCATCAGTTCAAGTTCAGGCTGTTCGAGCGCGCGGCCGACGGCGCCGAGGTCAATCGCCTGGCCGCCGGCCATGCCACAGGAACCGCTGGCGCGGGCGAGCAGGTGAAGCATTTCAATCTGTTGTTCGGGCTTGGCCATGCTCTCGCGGCTCAGCAGTTCAAAGGCCAGGGCTTGCAAGCTGTCGCCGACCAGCAGCGCGGTGGGTTCATCGTACTCGACATGGCAGGTTGGTCGGCCGCGGCGCAACACATCGTCATCCATACACGGCAGGTCGTCATGCACCAGCGAGTAGGCGTGAATCAGTTCGACGGCACAGGCGACGATTTCGAGCTGTTGTGGAGCCGCACCAGTCAGTTCGCCGGCGGCAAACGCCAGCAGCGGGCGAACACGCTTGCCGCCGCCGAGGCTAGCGTAGCGCATGGCCTGGTGCAGGCGCATCGGAATGGTTTCACCTGAGGGGAGGAGTCGTGACAGTGTGGCTTCGATATGGGTCTGAACCGTCCGCATCCAGTCCGGGAAGGGCAGGTCCTTATTCGTTTCGGAGAATGTTAAGGCGGTGTTCACTTTGCTTCTCCATGGTTTGCGTCAAAGTCGCGCAGCGCGCCGTCTTCAAGAATCTGGATCTTGCGGTCGGCCTCGCTGAGCTGCTGCTGGCAATGCTTGAGCAACTCGCTGCCGCGCCGGTAGGCATCTATCGATTCCTCGAGAGGAAGGCGACCGTCTTCCATGGTGTGGACGATCTGTTCTAGTTCAGCGAGGGCGGCCTCAAACTTGATGGCCTGAGTTGCCGGCAGCGGGGCTTCAGAAGTCCCTTTTTTTGCCTTGTCGGCCGAGTTGGATTGCGCCATGGGGAATGCTCGAATTAAACACTGAAAAATAGCGTAATTCAGTGTCCGGGGTCAATTGGAAAGCAGCTAGAATGGAGGCTCTATCCTGCCAAAGTACGGATTGTCCGGCATTGCGCCGCTCGGATCAAATAATATACATGCAATCCTTATGGATGATTGTCGCCAGTTTCTGCTTTGCCTGTATGGGCGTGTGCGTGAAATTGGCCTCGGACGCGTTTTCTGCGACAGAAATCGTATTTTACCGTTCAATCATTTCGCTGTGCTTCATGCTAGGTGTAGTGCATGTTCGCCGTGTTCGGCTACGCACCCCGCACTGGAAGTTCCATCTTACACGTTCCGCCTCTGGCTTCATTTCCCTGATTTGCTTTTTTAACGCGATTTCACTGCTGCCGCTGGCGACGGCGGTGACCTTCAGTTATACCTCGCCATTGTTTCTGGCTCTGGCCTTGGTCTGGATGGGCAAGATGCCGCTGCGGATATCCGTGCTTGGGGCTCTGGCGCTTGGTTTTGTCGGGGTGGTGCTGCTCTTGCGCCCGACCTTTCATGCCGATCAGTTGGTGGGGGGCTTGTTCGGTATCGCCAATGGCTTGTTGTCGGCAATAGCCTATTACAACGTTCGCGAACTGGGCGAGCTGGGCGAAAATGAAGAGCGGACGGTGTTCTATTTCACCGCCTTTACCGTGGTTGCCAGCGCCTTATGGATGCTGCTCTACGAATTTCATCCGGTGGATCTGCGTGGCGGACTGCTGTTGCTCGGTGTCGGCGCCTTTGCCACGGTCGCCCAGTTGACCATGACGCGGGCGTACAAGCGCGGCAAAACGCTGGTTTCTGCCAGCCTGGCCTATACCACGGTGATATTTGCCAGTCTTTTCGGTATGCTGCTTTGGGAAGATACGCTGTCGCTGGGCGCCTGGCTGGCGATCGCGCTGATCGTCATCAGCGGATTGATTGCCACCTGGTTCTCACGGGCGAATCCCGCTGAGCAAGACTGATGCTACACTGCTAAAAACACCTAAGGAGACCGTCATGATCGTTATCCAGAACCAGCCCAAACGCGTCGAAGTGACTGTATACGGAGAGTTCGCCCTGGCGGACTACAAGGAATTTGAGGAGATGGTCAATTCCTCGGTCAAGTTTGAAGGCCCGGTCGACCTGCTTTTTGACTTGCGTGAAATGGCCGATTTCACGCTCGACGTGGCTTGGGAAGATATTGTCTTCGCGCGCTCGCATCCCAATGATTTCAAGCGCATTGCGGTACTGACCCACAGTCAGTGGGTAGCCTGGAGCGCATGGTTGCCGCAGATTTTTGTGCGTGCCGAAATGCGCATTTTTGACGAGGAAGCTGAAGCGCGCCTGTGGCTTGAGTCGGAGTAGATCGACATGAGTTATTCGACGCTGGTTTCCTGCGCGGTTCTGGCCGAACATCTGAACGATCCGGCCTGGCGCGTGTTTGATTGCCGCCACCAACTGGCCAATGTGCAGTACGGCGAGAGCGCCTACGCTGAAGGCCATCTGCCTGGCGCATTCTTCATGCATATGGACCGTGATCTATCCGGACCGCTGACCGGCAGCAATGGCCGTCATCCCCTTCCTGATCCTCAGGTCTTTGCCGCCAAGCTCGGCGCGGCGGGCGTGTCGCGGCAGACTCAGGTCGTGGTGTACGACGATGTCGGCGGCATGATTGCCGGGCGCCTGTGGTGGATGCTACGCTGGCTGGGGCATGAGAACGTCGCTCTGCTTGACGGTGGGCTGCCGCAGTGGGTCAAGGAAGGGCGTGCGTTAACCAGCGAAGTTCCGAAATTTTCTCCGGCGGTTTTTGCTGCGGAAGTTCATTCCGACTGGACGGTCACTAGCGCCGACCTGCTGACCAATATTCAAAGCAATCAATTCTGTGTCATCGACGCGCGTGCCCCAGATCGTTTCCGCGGCGAGAATGAAACCATTGACCCGGTCGGCGGGCATATCCCGGGAGCACGCAACCGCTTTTGCAAGGACAACCTGAATGCCGACGGACTGTTTCGCCCGGCAGCGGAATTACGTCGGGAATTCCTTGGATTGCTGGCCGGCGTTTCTCCTGAAATGGCCGTCATGCAATGTGGCTCCGGGGTGACGGCGTGTCATAACCAGCTAGCGATGGAAATCGCCGGTTTGCACGGCGCGAAAATCTACCCGGGCTCGTGGAGCGAATGGAGCAGCGATCCGTCGCGACCGGTCGCGCGTTGAGCGAATATTGGAATTCCTTTTCGTGGCTGGTCAACTGTTGCGCGGTACACCGAATAATGTTCTAGACTGGTTTTGTCGAGAATATTATTCCACAACACATAGCCTGACCTGATCAAGCGAGCTGTCTTGCCATAAGACATGCATGGGTACAGGTAGTCGCTATCTGGAGGCTTACATGAACCCGAGCCGTTTCCCCTTTTTTCTATCTGCTTTTCTGGCTTTGTCTGGTTGTGCGGAAATGATGCAGGTGACTCCACAGTTGCAGATGGAGTCTGCTGACAAGAAGATGGAAGTGAGAAGCAAGGTTATGGCGGTCAGCGTCCTGGCCTATTCTCCTGACGGCAAGCAACTGGCTTCGGGCGGGGTGACTCCGGTGGTCAGGGTGTGGGATATGGCCAATGCCAAGGGAGTACGGACTCTTGACTTGCCCGCCCAATACGGTCTTCTTGATGTCGGCTATTCTCCGGATGGGAAGTTGCTCGCAGCATCGGGTCGAACCGGGATATTTGGTGGCGATCTTACCCATTTGTGGGATGCCGAGACGGGCAAGGAGATCAGGGCGATTCCCGGTAACTTTGGTAACCGACTGGCGTTCTCGCAGGATGGGGCGTACCTGTTAGGGAGTGAATTTGATGTCGGCGGGTTGCTTGGCGTTCCTACCTTCAATTCAAAGCAGTTTTCCCTGCGTAGCGGGGAAATGCTCAGAACATTTCCTGGTCATACGATAGGCGCCATGTCGCCAGACGGGCAGCACGTTCTGCTGATCGGGGACCGACAAAAAGGCTTGGCTCTCGTCGAGTTGCAGTCGGGTCGAGAGGTGTGGCGGGCCCATGACCGTTGGGCGAGTGCTGCAGCTTTTACGTCCGATCGCCGCTATTTGCTGTCGGCGCACTTCGAATTCCATGGCGCCTTGGGTACGAGTGCCACCATTTTCGTAGTTCTGCGTGATGCCACGACGGGGAATTCGATTCGGGAACTCGTGCGCTACGATGTCGGAAATACCTTCTTCGCCCACGAAAAGGAATACCAGAAACTCACCGTGCTGGAGGCGTCGCCTGATGGCTCCCGGTTTGTCACCGGCAACGACCGCGGTGAATACAAACTCTGGGATACGGCGAGCGGTCAGCTGATTCGGCAGATGAAACGACCCGATGAGAAAATCATCCTCGATCTCAGCCCGGCGCATGCGGCCTTCTCACCGAATGGTAAGCTGCTGGCCCTGACCTCAGCCGCATCGGTGCGTGTATTCAATGTGGCCAGTGGCGAAGAAGTGGCGACCCTGATTGCCTTCGACGACGGCGAATGGCTGGTGACGACGCCCAGCGGTTATTACAACTCTTCGGAAAAAGGCGATCAGTATCTGAGTGTCAGCGTTGCCGGCGCACCTTTCACCATCGCCCAACTGCGCGAATCCTTCTATCGCCCGGATCTGGTCAAGGTGGCGTTGGCCGGCGGTACCTTGAGCGATTACAAGAAAGTTGCGGACATCAAGCCGCCACCGGCGGTGACCATTGTTGATACGCCGAATGCCACGGCCAATCCGAAAATCACAGTTTTTCTGAAAGTGAAGGATCAGGGCGGTGGTATCGGTGACGTGCGCCTGTACCGCAACGGTGCCGCCGTCGTCTTTGAAAAAAGCCGCAACCTGACGGTAGGCTCCGAGGGTAGTCAGGTCTTGCGCTACGAACTGCATTTGGAGCCGGGGAGTAACACCATTCGCGCCATTGCTTTCAACGCCGACAACAGCATGCAAAGCATAGACACCACGATTGATGTCCAGGCCAACATCGCAAAGCGACCGCCGGCACTGCATGCGCTAGTGATCGGGATCAAGGACTTCGCCAACCCGCGCCTCACGCTCAAGTATTCGGTTGCCGATGCCAACCTATTTGCCGCTACCCTCGAAGCTAAAGGTCAGGGATTATTCAGCAGCATCCACGTCAAACGTTTGACCAAGCCGGCCGAAACCACGAATGTGGCCATTGTTGAGGCGCTTCAGCAGGCACGGCTGGACGTTGGGCCCGAGGACCTGTTTGTGTTCTACGTGGCCAGCCACGGCACGGTCGATGATGGGCAGTATTTACTGATTACGTCCAATGTCGGCTCGACGACCACGGCGCGGCTCAAACAGGATGCCTTGACGCAGGATAGGCTGAAAGAAATGATCTCCAACATCCCCGCCTCGAAGAAGCTCGTTGTGCTCGATACCTGCAGCGCGGGGCAGTTGGGTGATGCCATTCAGGTGGCCATGCTGACGCGCGGCATGAGTGACGATACGGCGATGAAAGTGCTGTCTCGTGCAGTCGGCTCGACCGTATTGTCTGCCGCAACGTCGGTACAAGAAGCGCTGGAAGGCTACAAGGGACACGGGCTCTTTACCTACGTGATCGTTGAGGGGCTGAACGGAGCCGCGGACACCGACAGGGATGGTTTCGTCAAGACGCTGGAACTGGCCGACTATGTTGATAACAAAGTGCCGGAGCTTGCGGAGAAAGTGTTCCAGCACAAGCAATATCCCATTGTTTCCCCCACCGGGCAGGGTTTTCCCTTGGTCAGGACGCGCTAGGGCGGTTGGCGAGCTGAGCGATGGCACTGCGCTATTCAGAGCCTGTGCGAATGGACAGCGCCCAGCCAACGTGTTCACGCACCAGGGCGGAGGGGTGATCAAGGCGAGAGGTGAGTGCCCGGTGTGTTGCTGCGGTTGGCGGACCGTTCCCCAGCGCTACGGCGATATTGCGTAGCCAGCGCTCGTGCCCGATGCGGCGGATCGGGCTGCCGGCGAGCTTGTCTTCGAATTCCTGCGCATCCCAGGCCATCAGTTGGGTGAGCGGTGTTGAGTCAAGGGCGTGGCGAACGGCAAAATCGGGGTCGCCGATCTGCGCAAAACGATTCCATGGGCAGCAGAGCTGGCAGTCGTCGCAGCCGTAGATGCGGTTGCCGATCAATGGGCGCAGGTCGGGCGGAATGGCGCCTTTCAGCTCGATGGTCAGGTAGGAAATGCACAAGCGGGCATCGACCTGGTAGGGCGCGACGATGGCACGCGTCGGGCAGGCCTCCAGGCAGCTCTGGCAACTGCCGCAGTGCTCTTCGGTGGGCTGGTCAGGGGGGAGGTGCAGGTTGATGTAGATCTCGCCCAGGAAATGCCAGGAGCCGCTGCGCGTTAGTGACAGTGTATGTTTTCCGCGCCAGGCAATGCCCGATTGGCGCGCAAATTCGACTTCCATGACCGGCGCCGAGTCTGCGAAGGCGCGATAGATAAAAGGGGTTGCTTCAGGGTAAGCGGCGAGTTCTTCCTGAATGTACTCGGCCAGTTTCTGCAGCCGTTGCCGCATCGTCTTGTGGTAATCGCGACCCAGAGCGTAGCGCGAGACATAGCCCAGAGCAGAGTTGGCAAGTACCCGCGCACTCTCGGCCGCTTCCGGCCAGTAGGGGAGGCGCGCCGAGATGACCGAGAGCGTGCCGGGCAACAGGGCTTCGGGCCGGGCACGCAATTCGGCGTGTTTGGCCATATAATCCATTTCGCCGTGGCGCCCAAGTTCGAGCCAGCGGTGCAATTCCGGGCTGGCCGACGAGACCTCGGCGCGGGCAATGCCGATGTCGGTAAAGCCCAGTTTCAACCCATGTTCTTTTATTCTTCTGACCAGATCGGCGCGGTCGATCGTGCTGCTGTGGTCCTCAAGCGCGTTTGTCGTGGAGTTTTTTTGCATAGCCCGAATCATAATCCTCTTTGCCCAACCACTATGCTGACCGTGCACCTTCCCAACGAGGAAGCGACGGCTGCGCTGGGTCGCCAGCTGGCGCCGTTGCTGACTCCGGGCATGGTTGTCTGGCTGAATGGCGATCTGGGTGCCGGCAAAACGACGCTGGTGCGTGCCCTGCTGCGCGGCCTGGGGCATGCCGGGCCAGTGAAAAGCCCTACTTATTCATTGGTTGAAGTTTACGTGGTTTCGAGCTTATACTGGTATCACTTTGATTTTTATCGCTTCAGTGAGCCAGGAGAGTTTGAGGATGCCGGTCTTGGCGAGTACTTTCGGAATGATGCCGTGTGTGTGGTCGAGTGGCCTGAGAAGGCTGCCGGTTATGTGCCCGCGGCCGATCTCGACTGCGTTTTCCGCTTTGCGGGAGATTCTCCGGAAGCCGGGCGCGTCCTGGATATCGTGGCGCACAGCGAGGCCGGGCGAAAATGTCTGAGCGCATTACAAAACCACTGGCCCGTCGCCGCGAACTGATCAAGTTTGCCGGAGCGTCGTTGCTGCTGTTGGTGACCCCCGTGGGCCGTGCAGCCACTGATCGCAATCCCGGTATTCTCGCCGTTCGTGTCTGGCCGGCGGCCGATTACACCCGGGTGGCCATCGAAAACAGTACCCCGCTCAAATACAGCCATTTCATGATCAAGAACCCTGATCGACTGGTGGTTGATCTGGAAGGGATTGAGTTCAACAGCGTCCTGGAAAGCATGGCCAACAAGATTGGCCCCGACGATCCTAACATCAAGCTCTTGCGCGCTGGCCGCTTCAAACCGGGCGTCGTGCGTCTGGTGATGGAATTGAAGAATGAAGTCCGGCCGCAGGTTTTTGTTCTGCCGCCGGTCGGCGAGTACGGTTACCGCCTGGTTCTGGACGTCTATCCGCTGGAGGCGCCTGACCCTCTACTGCAGTTCATCCAGAAAAACGAATCCCTGTTCAGTGGCTCTCAGGATACGGTGACGAAAAAACCTGAAGCGGTTGCCGAGTTCAAGCCGGAGCGGCCTCGCACCGGCAAACCCGTGGTCGACCGGATGGTCACGATTATGCTCGACCCGGGGCATGGCGGTGAAGACCCTGGGGCCATCGGGCGTGGTGGAAGCTACGAGAAACATGTAACCCTGGCCGTAGCCAGGCGATTGAAGGCCAAGATTGACGCCGAACCCAATATGCGCGCGGTGCTGACCCGCGACACCGATTTCTTCGTGCCGCTGCACATGCGCGTGCAGAAGGCGCGCCGCATCCAGTCCGACCTGTTCATGTCGATCCATGCCGATGCCTTTATCCGACCCGACGCCAACGGCTCGTCGGTCTTTGCCTTGTCCGAGAGTGGTGCTTCCAGTTCGGCAGCGCGCTATCTGGCGCAGAAGGAAAACTCGGCGGATCTGGTCGGCGGGGTCAATATCGGCGTCAAAGATCCGATGCTGGCGCGAACGCTGCTCGATCTCTCGCAAACGGCGACCATCAGCGATAGTTTGAAGCTCGGGAAGGCGGTGCTAGGTGAGATTGGTGGTATCAACCGCCTGCACAAGGACAGCGTTGAGCAAGCCGGCTTTGCCGTACTCAAGGCGCCGGACATCCCCTCGATCCTGATCGAGACGGCGTTCATCTCCAATCCCGAAGAGGAGCGGCGTCTCAACGATGACGCCTATCAGGACAAGATGGCCGAAGCCATCATCTCCGGCGTGCGGAAATATTTTTCCCGGAATCCGCCGCTGGCCAAGTCAAGGCTGGCCTAAGAAACAAAAAAGCCCAGCAAGTGCTGGGCTTTCTGTATCTGGTGCCGCTGGCCGGAATCGAACTGGCGACCTTCGCATTACGAATGCGCTGCTCTACCAACTGAGCTACAGCGGCAACGAGGCGCGGATTATACCGTTACCTTTGTGTTTGATCAATCAATCCGACACCCAGTAACATAAATCTCTATTCATCACGAATTACGGTATCAATTCACGCCAAATCACCCTTTTTCCTGTAAAACCGGCTGCAGTTGCTGGAAAATCAGGTTGGGTCGGTGGTTGTTTTGGCGTTGGATTGTCGGATGTTACCGCAGAGATCTTGGGATTGCCGTCGACGAAAACAACGTTAATGCCGACGATGGTTGCGTTATATCGTGCTCCGGCCAGAAGGGTTGTTGAATTTACGGCCATGCCTGTTTTGTAATCGACATAATTGAGCCAGCCATATCCGCCTGGAGCGCAAACCGTATTCGAAGGAACGATCGAGGGGATCAGTAAAGTACCCTGTACCAGCAAACTATTAATGTTTACGCGTTCTCCACTGTCAGGGAAATCGAAATACCAGCCTCGACCCGTGTAAAAATTGACCGCACTGCCAGAACTGAGGCGGGTCGCAGTGCCGTTCGGGTTGTTGGTTAAGGTTTGATGGGTCAAGGTGGTACGTGGATTGACCAGAGTGGTCGTCGCATTATCATCCTTGATGGCATACTGGGACTGGGTCTGGGTTGTAGTCAAGTCGCCTGTCTCGAGATATTTCCCCGTTCCGATGAATATCACCCGCTTTCCGACAATTTTTCCTAGCACCGGTGTTGTAGTAATCGGTTGCGGTGATGTCGCTGAGGTATCCGAGAATAGTGTGGCAAATTTCAGGACTTCCCCTGTGCCGATGGCAGCAGTTGCAGTGCTGTTAACATTGAAACGCCAGAGATTTCCGAGTAAGTCACCGCCATAGACGTACGTCGTCAGGTTTCCTGCGGGCTCATCATTCCATGCAGCGATTTTGGCCAACCCACTGGGTGTGGTGGCATTGCCTACACCTGTGTCGATCTTGCTGATGACTGCACCTGTACTGGCATTGAGTACGTAGAGAAAGCCTTTTCCACTGCCCGCTGGTGAGTTGTTGATATTAGGGTCGCCACTGAGGGTGCCATTGTCATAGCCGGAGGAGATCAGTACAACCCAGGTGCCATTGGCTATTCTTGTGATTATCGGCTGTCCAAAGCTGTAACCAAGATCGCTGTCATTTGTTGGGCTAAATTCCCAAAGCAATGAGGGGGTTGATGGACTGGTGATATCCAGTGCGTAATAACCTCGGCCTCCCCCATTCAGACCACCCACCAGAATAGTTTTCCAAACCGGATCGTCGGCTGTGGAGGTGGTGGAAGAAAATGTAGCATTGCTACAGTTTGCCGTGCAGATATCCGAGATGGTCGGACTGCCATTAACAAAATTGCGGTGTAGGGTGGCATAGTTTTTGTCTGCTAATTTCCACATGTTCGGGATCACCTGGCTGGGTACATAGGCCCAACGCTCTATACCGGTGTCGGCAGCAAAGGCGTGCATCATGCCGTCGTTTGCTCCGAGGTATACCGTTCCGGCGCGACTAGCCTGTGCGGTCTTGAATTCGTAGTAGCCCGGGTAAGGATAGCTGAACACCGGGGCGGCGATATATGCAGGCTGGGACTCCAATGCATCTCCGAGAACTCCCTCTCGGTAACGATACAATCGGTTAGCTGCGGTGTTGGTGGAGCGATCTTCGTATGCATACTGACCGCGCAGATAATTGATGAGATTGACCCCCGATGCCGCTGTTTGTTGCGCAGACGTCAGTGAAGTCCACTGGCTCAGTGTGTTGATGTGCGCTGTGGAAAAATTAGCAGGATTAGCGGTTGCATAGGAGGAGTCGAAATTAATCAGTGTGGTGCCTGTGCTGCCGGCTGTGTATATCGTTCGTGAGTCAGTTGTGTCAGATACATAGCTGTTCATGGTGCCGGTACAGGTGGTGGCAACGGGTACCTTACAGTTTGTTCCGTCCAATACGCCACCAGTACAGACGACTGCATTGGGCGTGACACAATAATAGGTAGTAGTATCTCCAACTGTCTCCGCCTGAACAGCGCCAGGAGAAGCACAGGTTCCGGCCACGACGTTCTGAACACACCATGACGCATTTTCGTTGACAACGCCCGTGTCCGTATTGATTCCACGGCCTTCGAGATTGCCCTTCCACGCGACAGTGGTATAACTGGCAACAAAGGCGAAATTGTTTCCGCTTACAGGGTTCAAGGTGCTGGTCGCCGCTCCGGCTGCCGATCCTTTGCGTGCATTAATACCAGCAAGTGCGTTGGAAAGGCCGGTGGTCAGAGAGGTCGGGTCAGTGGCGCTGAAGTAGGCGCCGCGCCCGTTGACTGCGGCGTGCCACAGGTCGTCAATGTTTTCAATGGCATTACTGGCAGGGGTTGGCCAGGTGCACGGGTCTCCTGCCGTACCCCAGGTACAGACTGTTGTGCTGGCGGTGCTGCCCAGTTTGACTGATACATAATCTCCGGTGCTGTCAGTAAGGTAGCTCGTTGAATAGTTCATCCTTCCATTGACTCCGAGTCCAAGCGTAAAGGATGTCATGTGTTGCTGGAGGTTGTTGTCGGATCCGCCGGTAAATACGTTGTTCTGGCATACGTCCTCTCCTGTACCGAGGGCTCCCGTACAGTTACCCAATGCTGTAGTGCGCAGGTCGGTCTGGTAGTAATACATGGCGACGTCGGCCAGTGTGTCAGACGTTCCGCCGCTGGAAGTCGATGACGGAACAGATCCTTGCAGTACGGGGGTAGTCGGGCTTGGTGCGTTGGTAGTTGAGCAAGTTGATCCAAGTGATGCTGCTCCATTCGAAGTCCAGCTGGAAGGAGTGCAGCTTGCCGTCGAGCTGGTTACGGAGCACGAGCCGATTTGGGGCTGGGTTTGAAGCTTCTTGTTGTTGCGTCCGGAACAGTTGTCTGTCACCTTGGAATAGCTGTCACGGGTATAGGTCAAGGTCCATATCGGGGTTGCATGTGCCCCGTCATTCATCGGCCGTCCTGCCGTGCCATCCTGATTGCCAACATTAGTACTGCCATCTAGCTGAACGTATCCTGAGCTTTCGTTCCAATATCCATCGGTGGCGAGTATTGAGAAATTTTGCTGGCAGGAGTATTGAATCGGGTCCGTGGATAACTGGCCAGCATAATACCTGCCGGCAGCTGATAGCGCTTTGCGCAAAGGGGTGCCGCCGGTTGAATAGGTTGAATTGTAAAGAGAGCTGTACCAGTTGCTCCGCTGCGTGGATTCGAAAGTTGCGACGTTCTGTGTCGGTGCACTGGATGAATTGATCAACATCAGGCCGATGCGGTATTTATTGTCGAGGTTGCTGAATGCACGGCCGGCGGAAGTTTTCATCATCAATAAACGGCTTCGGTAAAAACTGTACCAGTTGGCGAAATTGGTCAGGTTCGCAGCTGTCGTATCCGGAAAGACATCTGTCGTGAGTGTGATGGTGCCCATGCTGGCGCTCTTGCTGATAATGGGGGTGAAATCGGCAGCAGATGTCGGTCCAGTAATCGTGACAGTACTACTCGAAACCGTGGCGCTGTATCCGGTAGTCGTGCAGTTTCCACTTGCAGTTGTCGTGCAAAAATTGATTTGGCTAGCAATGTTGCTGGCCAGCGTGCTGCTGGGGATATTGGCGGCTGTGGCAGAAGCCGCCTTCATGATTTGCAGCCCGTTGACAGTGATGCCGGTTACTTGGCTAGTGTTTGTCCCTGTTCCGCTGACAACGATGGTTGTGGTTTCGGTTGTTGATAAACGACGTTTGCTGAATACTGAAGTGGCCGAGCCAATTGCGGTGTTGCACTCGGTATAGAACGTTGAGCTGGTGTCGGTGTAGTTCTTTGTGGTTTGCGAACCGCTATAGAGGTAGTAGAAAGCGCCATAGGGACCCAGCTGGTCAGCGCCGTTATTTCCAAGGTAAGAACCGTAAGAAGAAAAAGTCGAATTCGCGCCAGATGGTTCAAAGCGGTTGGCGATGAATTCACTGTTGAGATTTCTGGCCGTTGATGTCGAGTCAAAACCGTTGTCATACGCCGAAGTGAAGCTGGCTGCCGTGTAGGCGGCCTTGGTCGAATCAAGTGGTGGCAGGTAGGTGACGGAAGGGTTGTAATAAATCGAATTGCACTGACTGCTGTGGTAGCCGTAACCGGTGCGGAAGTCGTCTGCAGAATCCGGCAGGTAGGTGAACGCCATGCTTCCGGAGTCGTCAAGAATGAAGAGAACATTTGGCTGCACCGTGGTGGTGGTGGCGGTTGCCAGCGGCGTAGTGGCAAGAGCGACTGATGCGGCCTGCGCCGGTATCGGCAGCGCAACACTGATGTTCAGTGCGAGTGAAAGAAGCAGGAAACGGGCGGAAAATAAGTTTTCAATAAGTCGTTTCATGGCCGTCTCCTAATAGACAAAAGCTTGTATGTAGCTGACGGTGTTTCTCGGTCCAGTGGTACGGGTGGTAATGCGTATCTGGGGGGACTGGCCCGCTACGGGACAGCCCGATCCATTGCAGGTTTCCTGGGGTAGGCGAACCTGTTGCCCATTGTTATCAACCAGTTCGCCGCTGAAGAGGCAACTCGCGCTCTGAATCGGCTGGTTGGCAGTGCGACACAGCCGCTGAATAATGAAGCGGGTGGTGTTGCCGCTGGTATCGGTCCCCACCAGCTTGCTGCTGGCATCAACCCAGGTGGCGTCGGCCGTCAGGTTCAAAGCCGGGTCAGCATTGGAGTAGTAACCGTTTGCTGCGTTTGCCGTGTTGCTGATATTGAAAGGGTGGGTGGCATCCGTCAGAACATTCTTGGTGTTGTTTGCCGCTTGTATGCCAGCGAGCCACGTGATCGCACTCTCGACCCCTGTGTCGCTGGACGCTGTCGCCGACTGCTTGAATGCCAGGTTGCCTGAAATGATCGTGGTGGTATCCACCGAGCGCATGAGCGCCAATGCGGCAAGTGTCATGGCAACCAGCGCTATGAGGGCGAAAAAAAGTACGAGACCTCGTTGTCTGTCAGGGAGGGGGCTTGGGAAGGGATGTTGTGGGTTCATAGCGTCTCTCGGGCCCAGATCACGTTGCGAAGGGGAATAATGGTTTGAAAGACCCGATAGCGGTATTTCGTCCAGTCGGCATCCGTGTTCAGGTTGATGACCGGTGCGGGTGACGCGGTGCTTCCTTCCCAGGAACAAATTCCGGTCGGCGCCGGGTCGGTCGTAGAACTGCAGGCGGCACTGACAACGTCCTTTTCGTACTGTCCGTTACGTGCCACTACGGCAACACGAATGGCTTTGATCCGGTTTCGGTTGGTGACCGTTGGCGAGGCCCACGTGCCCCCCGTGGCGTCGACCCACTGGGTGACCTGATTTGAATTGGTGGTGGCGGAAATTCCATATTGCGCCTGTAAATTGACTACGCCGGCCATTCTTGGAACGCCGTTGACCTCCAGATTGCCGTTGTTTACGCGATAGGAGATTTGATTCCATGCGCCCAGACAGGCGAGGTTGGAGCCCACCATAATCCCCGTCCCGTCGTTCAGTTTTACTCCTGAGTAATCCGGTGCTGTGCTCAGCGCCGTTACCGTTCTTATTACGCAAGTTGTACCATTGATGATCAGTGCTATGTCGCCTGTCTGGCATCCCATGTTGGTATCAACAGTGGCGATGATTTGCTGTGGGTAAGCGCCTGTCGGAGAAGCTACCGGATTGGCGGTGATTGCTGAGGGAGTTCCTGCCATGGTTGTCGTACCATAGCGAATCGAAATGGTGTCGCTGGCCCCGGCCGCATTGCCTCCATCCGTAATGACAACGGGACTGAGGTCAACGCCTGCCGCTGTCGTTGGGGACGGATCACATTCCAGTGGCGAACTGGTTATGGGTAGCAGTCCGTAGCCGGCCATTTGCATGTCACGCTCGATGGTGAATAAAGCAATGCTGCCGCTGGCCTGTGCGTCAGCTGATCCTGTTGTGGCGCGTTTTTGGGCTTCAAACGAAGAAAAAATCTGCATGATGACCAGCGTGGCAAGCAGCCCTATAGCCAGACCGACCATGATCTCGACAAGGCCAAATCCGGTTTGCTTTATATCAATTTGTTTGCGGTGCATGGTTGTCTAGCCTCCGACGATACTGGCAATCGTACTGAAGCTGTGTGCGTCCTGCCCAGGTTGTTGCCATGTCACGGTCACCACAAAACGCGGCTGCCCAGCTGTAGGTTGTGTGACGGTTCGTGTTCCTCCAGGGAGCAGTGTGCTAATGTCCGTGGCGGTCTCAATGTAGGTGCTGAGGTTTCCCGGATCCGTCCACATTTGCCCTATCCTTTGCTGGGCGATGTAGCTCGCTTCGGAGCGATATTTGGCATCCGATGTGCTTTTGATCATGCTTGCCTGCAGGCCAACAATGGCCAGCACTCCAAAAGAGAAAATCAGTATGGCGATCAGTGACTCGAGCAAAACAATTCCTTGTTGTGTTGCAGGAGATGGTGGGTGGTTCTGGCCGTTCATTTTGTGCGTCCTAATTAGCAGAGGCGAGGATCGGTCGTGGAGGTAACGTTTGGGTCGCACATGCGGACTCCGCCGCCGATGCCAACCGTTATTCTCAATTCTCGGCTATTTGCTGCAGAAAGAGCCGAGGAGTCGATATCGATTTGTGAGATGGATGCGGTGCCGTCAGCGTTGGCGACCACGGTACCTAAATTGCCGAAAGTGATTGTCGTGGTAGAAACCGCAGGAGGGGTTGGGTTAGGCAATATGGTAAATACCACTTTTTGTGAGATTTCACCTGCGGGACGCGACTCGATTACCGTGCCGTCAGCTTGACTTATCGCCCAGAAAGGGCCGCCGCCAAGCGTAAAGGCGATGCTGATGTTTCGAGTCACTGCCTCGGAGCGAGCCCTCTGCATGCCATGCTGTATGGATTCGGCGGCATTCCGGATATACGTATTTTGAATCCAGATACTGTAGCTGGGCATGCCAACAGCCATGGCGATAGCCAGAATTACAATGCCGATCATCAGCTCGATCAGTGAGAAGCCCGACACTTTTGGTTTGAGCTTGAAACTCAAGGCGCTTCTCCTTTAGTGACTTCCTGGCAGGTTGCCGAACAATGGGGTTAGCATGCGCCCTGCTTTCGGGTAATCCAGCACGATCCGTTGGATGCCCAACCTTTAGCGATCAGCGCCGCGCTGGCAGTACTTGTTCTGGCGCCTGACTGATCGACGGTGAAAGTGAATCCAGTCATCGATGAAATACCTGCGGCCTGAAGCGTGAAGGTCGTAGCCGTGGCGGCCGTGCAGGAGAAAGTAAAATACGGGCTTCCGCCATCGTTGCATGCTGGGGCTGCGACGTATGTACGGTTGTCCTGAAAGAACTGTTCCATCTGTACTCGACGAGACGCCAGTCCGGATGTTGCGTCAGGAATTCTTCCGCGCGTTACGTAGTCGCTGTAGTTTGGGATCGCTATGGCGGAAAGAATCGCAATGACGGCAACAACGACCATAAGTTCGATCAGGGTGAATCCTTTTATTGACTTCATGGACAACTCCAGGGTTGAGAGTATGGAATGTGCCGTGGAATTCTGAAAATGCGTGCAAAGTCGGCGTTGAGCAGCATTGAATCGGCATCTCCTCAGATGCAGTATTAACACTGCTTGAACACAAGTAAAGCGGCGGCGATATACGGTCAGTTTCAGGGTGTGAGCGGTCTTGGCTTTAAGTGGCCGTAGCGCTCTAATGGCAACATGAGGATGATTGACCCCGTTTTTTGGTTTGCTCTTGCTTGTTCTATCTGCATTCACGTTGTGATCGCGACATGTTGCAATGGAGCGGAGTGGGGCAGTGCAACAATCGCTGGTGACACGAAAAGGATTACCGTTGCAATGGGAGGCGCGGGAACTCCTGCGAAGCAGCTATCGGCTACACCAATAAGTCGCCCAGTTGCTATTGGTGAAAGTGTTTCCGGCAAAGTGGAAAGTCGACTGCCAATTTTCGAGCACGGTATAGATGATCCGTATTTGCCTGCCAATTTACTCGATAGTTTGCCCGAAGCCATTGATGATATCCCTGACAACTCAGCGCTACTTGACCGCTTTACACAAGGTGGTACGGTTGTGCTCGAATTGAAAGTTGGCAATCAGGGGTTAGTGGATTCTGTCAGTTTAGAGTCGTCTGAGCTGCCGACCCCAGTTGCTGAAGTGGTCATGACGAATTTTTTAAAACTACGCTTTCGCATCGGGACGGTCCAAGGTGTGCCCACCCGGTTCAGTTTGCGTGTCGAGGTCAATATTCGACCTCTGGATGAGACTGGAAGCGGGGCTTTCCTTTCAGAGTAATCGGGATGGTTGCTTTTTGACTCAAAACAAGAGGTAGTGACGTCGTGGGGGCAACTTTGGAGAACTAGTTGCCCTGCAACTCCTTCGGCAACGCAAACGTCACATTCTCTTCCACCCCATGCAGTTGATCTGCCTTTTCGGGTCGTCCGTCGGTCAGCCTATTAACAACATTTTGAACCAGAACCTCCGGCGCAGAAGCTCCTGCGGTAACGCCGATGCGCTGGGTGCCCTCCAGCCAACTCGGCTCGATCTGTTCGGCATTGTCGATCAGATAGGCTTTGGCGCCGCGCAGTTCGGCGACTTCACGTAGACGGTTGGAGTTGGAGCTTGAGCGGCTGCCGACGACAAACACTACTTCGGCCTGCTTGGCCAGTTCCTTGACGGCGTCCTGGCGGTTCTGCGTGGCGTAACAGATGTCGTCGCGCTTGGGGCCAATGATTGCCGGAAAGCGCTGTTTCAGTTCAGTGACCACTTTTTCGGCGTCGTCGACCGAGAGCGTGGTTTGTGTGACATAGGCCAGCAGGGTCGGATCGAGCACCTGGAGAGAAGCGACGTCGGCCGGCGTTTCAACCAGATGCATGCCTCCAGCGCTCTGTCCCATCGTGCCTTCGACTTCGGGGTGTCCCTTGTGGCCGATCATGATGATCTCGCGGCCTTCCTTGCGCATGCGCGCGACTTCGAGGTGTACCTTGGTGACCAGCGGGCAGGTGGCGTCGAAGACCTTGAGTCCGCGCTGCTCGGCTTCGTCACGCACGGCCTTGGCGACACCGTGGGCGCTGAAAATGACCGTATTGCCGGCGGGAACTTCGCTCAGTTCCTCGATGAAGATGGCGCCCTTGGCGCGCAGGTCGTCGCAGACAAATTGATTGTGCACAACTTCGTGGCGGACATAGATCGGCGCGCCGAATTTTTCGATTGCCCGTTCGACAATGGCGATGGCGCGTTCGACGCCGGCGCAGAAACCGCGGGGGTTGGCTAGAATGATGTGCATGGTCGGGGTCACATGATGCCGATGATGTCGACTTCGAAACGCACCGGCTTGCCGGCCAGTGGGTGGTTGAAGTCAAAGAGCGCTGATGACTCGTTCAGTTCGAGCAGAACTCCGGAAAATCCCGGGCCGCCGTCGGGGGCGCCAAACTCGATCAGCGAGTTGACGCGCAGTTCGACTTCCGGCGGCAGGGCGGCACGAGCGATGCGTTCAACCAGGCGCGGGTTGTGCGGGCCGAAAGCCTGCGCGGCCTCCAGCTCGAACACCCGGCGCTGATGGGTGCACAGACCGAGCAGACATTTTTCCAGCGGTTCGGCCAGCTGGCCGCTACCCAGTTGCAGGGTCGCCGGTGAGAGGTCAAAGGTGCTGACAAAGTCGTTGCCGTCGGGGTCGGACAGGCGGTAATGCAGGGTCAGGTAGCTGTCCGGGAGGACCGTGGCTACGGTGGCGTCATTCATCGGGAGGTCACTTTGCGTCGTTGGGGCCGCGTTTGACCGCATTATCGGCCGAGGGTTTCTTGATGAACTGATCCCAGATCATCAGGAGTGCGCCGATAGTGATGGCCGAGTCGGCGACGTTGAATGCCGGCCAGTAATAACCAGCGGCGTGCCACTGGATGAAATCGACGACCGCGCCAAAGCGGATGCGGTCAATGACATTGCCCAGAGCGCCGCCAAGAACGAGGGTCAGCGCCAGCGACAGGCAGAAATTGCTGGTGTTCTGCCGTAGCATGATGACGATCCAACCTGAAACGCCCAATGCCAGCGCGGTGAAGAACCAGCGTTGCCAGCCGCCGGCGTCGGAAAGGAAGCTAAAGGCGGCGCCTGGGTTGAAGGTCAATACCCAGTTGAAAAACGGCGCCACGTACCGCGACTCGCCGAGTTGCAGCGAGCCAAGGATGATCCATTTACTGGTCTGGTCGAGCAGGATGACGGCCAGGGCCAGCCACAGCCAGGAGCGGAAATTAGGCGCAGGCACGGGTTTCTCCCTCGCCGTGCAGGTTGCTGACGCAGCGGCCGCAGATTTCCGGGTGCTCGGCATTGCTGCCGACGTCTTCGCGCACGTGCCAGCAGCGTTCGCACTTGGCGTGCGTCAGCGCGGCGCAGACCAGCTTGTCCTCAACGCTGCGCAGCACCGTCGCCTGCGAGCAGATCAGCACGAAACGCAGGTCATCACCGAGCGATGAAAGAATCTCAAACTTTTCACCGTCGGCATACAAGCTGACTTCGGCCTGCAGCGACGAGCCAATCTGGCCGGCGACGCGCAGTTCTTCGAGGGCGCGGGTGACTTCGGCGCGGTATCCGCGAATTTTGCTCCACTTGTCGAGCAGCGTGGCCTCGTTGGCGACGGCCGGAAGCGGTTGCCAGGTGTGCAGCATGATCGAGTCATCGGCATTGCCGCTCAGGGTGAGCCAGACTTCTTCGGCGGTAAAGGTGAGGATCGGCGCCATCAGTTTGACGAAGGTCTGGGTGATGTGCCACAGCGCGCTTTGCGCCGCGCGCCTCGCCGTCGAATCGACTCCCGCGGTGTAGAGGCGATCTTTGAGAATGTCGAGATAGAAACCGCCGAGATCTTCGGAGCAGAAATTCTGCAAGGACTGCACGACGCGATGGAATTCGTACTTGGCGTAGTCGGCTTCGCATTGTGTCTGCATCTGGCGAGTCATGGCCAGTGCGTAGCGGTCGATTTCCAGCCATTGCTCGGGCGGCAACAGATCCTTGGTCGCATCAAAATCCGAGGTGTTGGCGAGCAGAAAGCGCAGGGTGTTGCGGATGCGGCGGTAGGATTCGACGACGCGTTTCAGGATTTCGTCGGAAATTGTCAGTTCGCCTGAGTAGTCGGTGGCTGCGGTCCACAGGCGCAGAATGTCGGCGCCGAGGGTGTCGGAGACTTTCTGCGGGGCGATGACGTTGCCCTTCGATTTGGACATTTTCAGTCCCTTGCCGTCGACCACGAAGCCGTGCGTGAGCAGCGCCTTGTACGGTGCGTGGCCGTCGATGGCGCAGCCGGAGAGCAGCGAGCTCTGGAACCAGCCACGATGCTGGTCGGAGCCTTCGAGATAAAGGTCGGCGGGGTAAGCGAGCTGCGCCTGATGCGAGCCGCGCAGCACGCTGGAATGCGTGACGCCCGAGTCGAACCAGACGTCGAGGGTGTCACTCATCTTGCGGTATTGCGCGCTTTCATCACCCAGCAGTTCCTTGGCGTCGAGCGAGAACCAGGCTTCGATGCCGGCCTGTTCGACGCGCCGGGCGACTTCCTCGATCAGTTCGGGAGTGCGTGGATGCAGCGTATCGGTTTCCTTGTGCAGGAAGAAGGGAATCGGTACGCCCCAGTTGCGTTGGCGCGATACGCACCAGTCCGGGCGGGTCTTCATCATCGCTTCGAGGCGGGCGCGGCCCCAGGCCGGGAAGAATTGCGTTTCGTCGACGGCGCGTTCGGCAATCCAGCGCAGCGTGGCGGCGTCGGCCTTGTCCTTGTGGTCCATGCCGATGAACCATTGCGTGGTCGCACGGAAAATGATCGGCGTCTTGTGCCGCCAGCAGTGCGGGTAGCTGTGGGTGATGCGTTCCGATTTGAGCAGGCGGCCTTTGACTTCGAGTTCCTGCAGCACCAGAGGATTGGCTTCCCACACGGTTTTTCCGGCCAGCGGGGCAACCGAGAGTGCAGGAGTGCTGTTGAGGAAGCGCCCGTCATCGCCGACCGGATTGTTCACCGGCAGACCATAGGTCTTGCTCACCAGGAAGTCGTCGGCGCCGTGGGCCGGAGCGGTGTGCACCAGGCCAGTACCGGCTTCGAGGGTCACGTGTTGGCCACAGATCAGGGTGACGTCGCGTTCCTGGAAGGGGTGCTTGAGCAGCACGTGTTCGAGTGCCGCGCCCTTGGCCGAGCCGATGGTCGTGCCTTCGAGGGCGTAGCGTGTGAGGCAGGCTTCGGCCAGTTCGCGTACCAGGATCAGGCAGCCCTTGCTGGTTTCGATCAGGTCGTAGTCGAATTCCGGGTGGATGCTGACCGCTTCGTTGGCCGGCAACGTCCACGGGGTAGTCGTCCAGATCACGGCGAAGGCCGGAGCGCGCAGGTGGGTCAGGCCAAAAGCCTTGGCTACCTTGTCCGCATGATTGGGATGGACTTCGAAAGCCACGTCAATCGCCGGCGAGTTCTTGTCTTCGTGTTCGACTTCGGCTTCGGCCAGCGCCGAGCCGCAATCGAGACACCAGTTCACCGGCTTCAGTCCCTGGTACAGATAGCCTTTTTCCAGAATTTTGCCGAGGGCGCGAATTTCGTCGGCTTCGGTCTTGAAAGCCATGGTCAGGTAGGGGTTGTCCCATTCGCCAAGCACGCCGAGGCGGATGAAGTCCTTCTTCTGCCGCTCGACCTGTTCGCCGGCGTAGCTGCGGCAAAGCTCGCGCACCTTGTCGCCGAGAATCTTCTTGCCGTGCAGCTTTTCGATCTGGTGTTCGATCGGCAGGCCGTGGCAATCCCAGCCCGGAACATAGGGGGCATCAAAACCGGCCAGCGTTTTCGAGCGGATGATGATGTCCTTGAGAATCTTATTCACCGCATGGCCGATGTGAATGTCGCCGTTGGCATAGGGCGGGCCGTCATGCAGGATGAAGGTCGGACGGCCTTTGCAGGCCTGGCGGATCTGCTCGTAGAGTTTTTTCTCCTGCCACGCCGCGACCCACTGCGGCTCGCGCTTGGCGAGGTCGCCGCGCATCGGGAAGGAGGTGTCGGTGAGGTTCAGGGTGCTTTTGTAGTCAGCCATGGCGATTACTCAGTGTTGGTGCTGGAAAAAACGTTGGGCGGCTTCGACGTCGCTGGCGATCTGCGCTTTCAGTGCGTCCAAGTCGGGGAATTTTATTTCGTCGCGCAGCTTGTGCAGGAAGCGGACGTTGAGGTGGGTGCCGTAAATGTCCTGGTCCAGGTCAAACAGATGCACTTCGAGGAGTGGCCGGGGTGACTCGTTGATGCTCGGGCGGAAACCGAGGTTGGCGACGCCGTTGAGCGTTCGACCATCAACGCCCTTGACCTCGACGGCAAAGACGCCGAGCAGGGGCGGGTTGTCGTGCTTGATTCGGATGTTGGCGGTAGCAAAACCCAATTGGCGGCCGATCTGCTTGCCATGGACGACCCGTCCGTCAATCGAATAGGGGCGGCCCAGCAGGCTTGCGGCGTGCTCCATGCGCCCGTCGGCCAGCGCCGCACGCACCGCCGAGCTCGACGCGCGTTCGCCGGCATAGTTGACGCTGTCCAGCGACTCCACTTCGAATCCCCTCTGTCGGCCGGCCTCACACAGCATGGCAAAATTTCCCTGGCGACCAGCGCCAAAACGAAAGTCATCGCCAATGATCAAATGCTTGACGTGCAGGCCATTGACCAGGATTTTTTCAATGAACTCTTCGGCGCTGAGCGCGGCAAAACGGGCGTTGAAACGGCACACCTGGGCCAGAGCAATACCTTCTTCGGCAATCAGTTCCAGTTTCTCGCGTAGCGTGGTCAGGCGCGTGGGAGCGCTTTCAGGCGCAAAGTACTCGCGTGGGTGCGGCTCGAAAGTCAGCACGGCTGGCAGGAGTTTTTTTTGTTTCGCCGTCGCCATGATCCGGGCGAGCAGGGCTCGGTGCCCAAGATGCACGCCATCGAAGTTGCCGATGGTCAGCACGGTGTGCCCCTCGAATTTTTGCGAAAAACTGCGATAAACGAACATCAGCTTGAATGCGCCGGAGTGAAAAGGAAAAAGCCTGAATTATAACGGTTTTTCAAGGCTTATAGCCGTGCGGTGAGAGGTGCTGGCGTGCGGGTTTCATGAGTCGATCAGCGTCTTCAGCCAATGATAAAGGAACTGTCATATACTGGTCGCAGTCAGAAGGCGCGGGCGATAGCTGGCGCTTTTTTCTTTCCGGCGGGAGATTTTTCGGTAATGTGTCAGGAAAACTGCTATCACTGCGGCTTGCCGGTTCCGGCCGAGGTCGACCTGTCGGTGAGCATCGATAGCCAGCCGCGCACGATGTGCTGTATCGGCTGTCAGGCCGTGGCGCAGGCGATTGTCGACAACGGGCTGGCCGAGTATTACCGCCACCGCGATACGCTACCCGATTCGCCGCGCGAAGCGTTGCCGGCGATTCTCGATGGGCTCAAACTCTATGACCACGCCGATTTTCAGAAAAGCTTTGTTCGCCAATCGGCAGAAGGTGAGTGCGAAGCGTCGCTGATCATCGAAGGTATCACCTGCGCCGCCTGCATCTGGCTGAATGAACAGCATGTGGCCAGGTTGCCCGGAGTGACCGGTTTTGCCATCAATTTTGCCACCCGGCGTGCGCGCGTCCGCTGGGATGAAGCGCGGGTCAAACTCTCCGACATCCTGGCGGCCATCGTCGCCATTGGCTATCGCGCCTACCCCTATGATGTGGCGAAAAATGAGGAGCTGGCGCACAAGGAGAGGCGTAGTGCCTTGTGGCGGATTTTTGTTGCCGGTTTCGGCATGATGCAGGTGATGATGTACGCCATTCCTGCCTATCTGGCCGGCGATGGGGAAATGACGCCGGATATCGAATTACTGTTGCGCTGGGCGAGCATGGTATTGACCCTCCCGGTGGTGCTGTATTCGGCGGCGCCCTTTTTTCGTGGTGCCTGGCGGGATATGTCGCTGCGCCGAGTGGGCATGGATGTGCCGGTGGCGCTGGGCGTCGGGGCGGCGTTTGCCGCAAGTGTATGGGCGACGCTGACGGCGTCGGGCGAGGTCTATTTTGATTCGGTGACGATGTTCGTATTCTTTTTGCTCGGCGGGCGCTTTCTCGAGATGACCGCGCGGCAGCGGGCGGTGGGCCTGACCGAGGCGCTGGCCAAACTGATGCCGGCGTTTGCCGCGCGGGTGGCTGGCTTCCCCGGAGAGCGTTCGCTTGAACAGGTGCTGGTCTCTGATCTGCGTCCGCAGGATGTGGTGCTAGTCCGGCCTGGCGAAACGATTCCCGCCGATGGCTGTGTGCTTGAAGGGGCGAGTTGTGCCAACGAGTCCTTGCTGACCGGGGAAAGCCGGCCGGTGGCCAAGCAGTCAGGCTCGGCAGTGACCGGTGGTTCGGTCAATGTCGACAGCCCTTTGTACGTCATGGTCGAGCAGGTTGGCGAGGCGACGCGTCTGTCGGCGATCATCCGCCTGATGGAGCGTGCGGCGATGGAGAAGCCGCGCATGGTCGAGTCGGCTGACCGCATCGCCGCCCGATTCATCGTCGTGTTGCTGGTGGTGGCACTGGCGGTGGCCGTCGTCTGGTGTTTCGTCGATCCGGCGCGGGCCTTGTGGATTACCGTTTCCGTGCTGGTCGTCACCTGTCCGTGTGCGCTGTCGCTGGCCACGCCGGTGGCACTGACCATTGCCAGCGGGGCAATGGCCCGTGCTGGTCTGCTGGTGACGCGAGGGCACGCCGTCGAGGCGCTGGCTCGGGCGACGCACTTTGTTTTTGACAAGACCGGAACGCTGACCACCGGGCAGATGACCCTGCTCGAGGTGCTGCCGCTCGGCGGGCTCGGTCGCGACGCCTGTCTGGCGCTGGCGGCGACGCTGGAGCAGTCATCCGAGCATCCGATCGGCGCGGCGTTGTGTGCGGCGACGGCCGAACGTGCACAGATCTCCGAGGTGTCGAACGTGCCAGGGAGCGGGGTCGCCGCGTTTTGTCAGGAGCGTCGCTTGCGCCTTGGCCGCCCCGATTTCGTTGCCGAGTTGCACGGACAGGCGCTGCCGGAGTCAGCCAAAGATTTCAACGCGACCAGCGATACCCTGATTGCGCTCGGCGACGAGGCGGGCTGGCTGGCTTTGTTCCGATTCGGTGATCAGTTGCGACCCGAGGCGGCAGCGTTGGTTGTTGAACTCAGGGCGTCCGGGCGTCAGGTGGCGCTGTTGACTGGTGATGCCGAACCCGTGGCACGCAGAATCGCTGCCGATCTCGGGATTGACGAGGTGGTTGCCGGCGTCTCGCCGCAGGGGAAACATGATTACGTCAGCCGCCTGCAGGAGGGCGGGGCGCTGGTGGCGATGGTCGGCGACGGGGTCAATGATGCGCCGGTGCTGGCCAAAGCCCACGTTTCGGTGGCCATGGGCGGCGGTTCGCACCTGGCGCAGACGCAGGCCGATCTGGTGCTGTTGTCAGAGAATCTCGATCACCTGCGCCGAGGATTTCTCGTTGCTGTCCGCACGCTGCGGGTGATACGACAGAATCTAGTGTGGTCGTTTGCCTATAACTTCGTTGCGCTTCCCCTGGCGATGTTCGGTTTTGTCACTCCCTGGATGGCGGGAATTGGCATGTCCGGAAGTTCGCTGCTGGTGGTGCTCAATTCGCTGCGTCTGCAAAATATTGGAAAGCGCTGAAAGCGTATGGAAATCCTTTACCTGCT
>JBAXHE010000038.1:0-27917 GCA_037139055.1 Betaproteobacteria bacterium
TTCCAGCTGCGCAGCGTGGCGACAATGCCCAGATAGCGATACTTTGGGTCGAGGCCGAGCACTTGCCGCGTTGTGGCTTTGTCGCCGGGTTTGAAACGATCGGTGTCGATTCCCGTGGGGATCGAGGTCACCCGTTCAGGCAAGAGTCCAAGATCGTTGATCAGCGTTTTGCGCAGGGATTCTCCGGTGGTCACCACATGCTGCGCCGAACGCCCGTAAAGCCACTTCGATCCGGCGTTGACCGCTATTGGCGCGGAAATGTGGCGGGTGCGGACGATGGGCGGAGGCTTGGAAAGCGAAGCGCAGGCCAGGCCGGTCAGCCAGCTGTCGGTCGAGCTGTGGGTGTTGACCACATCCGGGCGATGTTCGCTAAGCCATCGGCGCATGGCGAACACGCCCTTGAGGCGTTTGCGGCCGATCGGCAGTGCCGTGACCGGGACGGAATAGCGTGCGGCTTCACTAAAGATGCGCGCTTCGCGAGGGCAAAGCAGTGAGACGTCGTGGCCGCGGGAAATCAGACCGCGCGCTTCTTCAAGAATGCGGATTTCCTGCCCGCCCCAGCCACAGGAGGCTTCGGTGTGAACAATTTTCATTTTTCGGAAGGCGCCTTGGTTCATGCCATGCCCGCCGGATTCTCAGCAAACTGGAGCTTGTACAGCTGGGCATAAACCCGGTCGTGCGCCAAGAGTTCGCGGTGAGTGCCGGTTTCAACGATTTTCCCGTGCTGCAGAACTACGATGCGATCTGCGCGTTCGATGGTTGACAGGCGGTGGGCGATGACCAGGGTGGTTCGGCCTTGCATCAGGGTTTCAAGGGCTTCCTGGACCTGACGTTCCGATTCGTTGTCAAGCGCCGAAGTGGCTTCGTCGAGAATGAGGATCGGCGTATCCTTGAGCAGGGCACGGGCAATAGCGATGCGTTGCCGCTGACCGCCGGACAGGCGCGAGCCGTTTTCGCCAATGACGGTGTCAAAACCCTCTGGCAGCGCGCGAATGAAATCCAGTGCATGTGCCGCAGAAGCCGCGGCTTCGATGGCTTGACGCGAAGCGTCACGGGAAAAGCCGTAGGCAATGTTGGCGGCCACTGTATCGTTAAACAGCACGACATCCTGCGAGACGATGGCAATTTGCGCGCGCAGGCTGGACAGGGTGACGTCCTGAGCGTCGTGGCCGTCGATCAGGATACGGCCGGACGTCGGGTTGTAGAAGCGCGGGATGACATTGGCCAGCGTGGTTTTCCCGCCGCCGGAAGTGCCGACCAGCGCCACCGTCTGGCCCGGTTCGATATCCAGCGTGATGCCGTCGAGCGCGTCGCGTTCTGCTCCGGGGTAACGCAAGTGCAGATTTTCCAGATTGATCCGGCCGCCAATCCGGGTCAGAGAAATATTTCCGCGATCCTCTTCCGGGGCTTCATCGAGGGTTCTGAAAATGCTTTCTGCGGCAGCCAGGCCGTTTTGCAGTGGGGCGTTGACGCTGGCAATATGCTTTAACGGCGCCAGCAGCATGAGCATGGCCGTAATGAAAGAAACAAAGCTGCCGACGGTCGACTCTCCCGCCTGCGACTGCATCATGGCGATATAGACGACAATGGCGACGGCGAACGAGGCAATCAGATGCACCGCCGGCGTCGTCGCCGCCGCCGCGATGCTTTGACGCATGCCGTATCCGCGCAAGGCATTGTTGACGTGTGCGAAGCGATTCTCTTCCTGGGCCTCGCCGCCAAATACCTTGATCACTTTTTGGCAGGCGATGCCTTCCTGCAAGGTCTCGGTCATCAGTGCCATGCCGTGTTGCGAGGCGCGGCTCATGGCGCGCAAACGCTTGCCGAAGACTCGGGTGAACAGGGCAATGACCGGAGCTACCAGCATGGTGATGGTGGTCAGCTGCCAGTTGAGGTAGAACAACCAGCCGAGCAGGCCGACCAGCGTCAGCGAGTCGCGGATCAGTACCGTACCGACCGAAGTCGACGCCGAGGCAATATTGGTGACGTCATAGGTGACCTTGGAAATAAGGGTCGACGAAGGATTGCGGTCAAAAAAGCCGGCCGGAAGCCGCATCATTCGACTGAAGAGTTCCTGGCGAATGTCGGTGATCACCCGGTTCTGCACCCATGACATGGCGTAGGAGGCAAAAAAACCGAGGACGCCGCGCAGGAAAAAAATCCCGATGATCGTTCCGGCGACGAGCAGTGGCGACTGACTGGAATCTTTGGAGAAACCGTTGTCGAGCAAGGGCTTGAGCAAAGCCGGGAAGAGCGGCTCGGTGGCGGCGGCCAGGGAAGTGGCGACCAGGCCGGCGACCAGTACGCGCCAATACGGGCGGACGTAGGTCAGCAAGCGGAAATAGAGTTTCCTGCTACTCGGGGTGGCAATGGCCGGCATGGATAAATAACGATAAAACCTCGATTATAAACCGGACTCCGGTGTTTTTTATGCTGCGCCGCGTAAAGGATGAGCTTGTTGCTCAGGAAAGGTGGTGCTGCAAAAGGGATGGCGTTAACCGAGTGCCGGTGCTAGTCTTTCCGCCCGATCCCGCATCGGCCTGCAACGGGATCTCAAAGGAGGGTAAGGAAGCGTTATGCCGTCAGTCAGCGTTGTCATCATTACCAAGAACGAAGCCGCCTCGATTGCCGCCTGCCTGGCCAGTGTTTCCGGTCTGGCCGATGAGGTGGTAGTGCTCGATTCGGGAAGCACCGACGGCACCCGCGAGCTCTGCGCTGGCTTGGGCGCACGGGTCATCGAAACCGACTGGCCGGGCTTCGGCGAGCAAAAGAAACGCGCGGTTCAGTCCGCCGGAAACGACTGGGTGCTTTGTCTTGACGCCGACGAGCGGGTGTCTCCCGAACTCGCGGCAGAAATTCGCTCAGCGTTGATCGCGCCGGCGTATCCCGCCTATCGCTTTGCGCGCCGGAACCGCTTTCTCGGGCGCTACCTGCGCCATGGCGAAGGTTATCCGGACTGGAGTCTGCGCTTATTTGACCGCCGCGCCGCACGCTGGTCGAGCGACGCGGTGCATGAGAAAGTCATTGCCGACGGTCCGGTCGGCGAAATTAAAGGCGATTTGCTGCACGATTCTGCCGAATCGTTGGCGGCTTATTTGGCCAAACAGAATCGTTACACCTCGCTGGCCGCCGAAATGGAATTGGCTAACGGCCGACAGGTTTCGGCAGCGCGCATGGTGCTTTCCCCAATCGTTCGCTTCTTCAAATTTTACGTGCTACGGGCGGGTTTCCGCGACGGCGTTCCGGGGCTGGTGCACATCGCGATTGGCTGCTTCAACAGTTTCATCAAGTACGCCAAGATCCGCGAAGGGCAATCGTCACGTCAGTAATAGCGGGCTTCGCCTTCTGGGCGGGTTTTGAAGCGGCGATGCACCCAGTAGTACTGTTCCGGCATGGTGCGCACCTCGGCTTCGATGAAGGCATTCATGCGCCGGGTATCGGCTTCAGCGTCAGCGGTGGGAAAATTTTCCCAGGGGTCGCCGATTTTGACGATGTAGCCTTGTCCATCAGGAAGAATCCGCGTGATGCATGGAATGACCACGGCGCCTGCGGCGCGGGCGAGGCGAGAAAGACCGGTAATGGTCGCCGCCGGGATGCCGAAGAAGGGCGCGAATACCGCATCGCGGGCGCCCAGGTCCATGTCCGGCAGGTAATAGAAGGGGCGGCCTGAGCGCATGGCCTTGATGCTGGTGCGTGCGCCGTCCTGGCGCGAAAGCAGCAACTGGTCGCCGAAGCGTTTTCTTCCCCTGAGCAGCAACTTGTCGAAGACCGGGTTTTTCTGCGTCGAATACATGCTCAGCGAGTCATAGCGCGTGGCAATGCCAATTCCCCCGGCGTCGAGTCCGACAAAATGCGGCGCCAGCAGGATGATCGGCTTTCCCGATTGATGGGCGGCGCGAAGTATTTCTTCCCCTTCGATGTGGATCAGGCGATTGAGGCGCTGCGGGCTACCCCACCACAGGATCGAGCGCTCAAGAATGCTGCGTGCGACCATCTTAAAATGGTTTCTGGCCAGATTCCGTTGTGCGGCTTCGTCCAACTCGGGAAAGCACAGTTTGAGATTGGTCAGGGCAATCGTCCGGCGCCGCCGCGCAAAACGGAACAGCACGGCACCCAGGCCGTGGCCGAGAATAGCCAGAATGGGCAGGGGCAAGAAGTGGAGCAACCAGAGTACAGCCACGGGGATCTGGCTTAGGGCACGTTTGAACATGGGCGTCGGTGTGGGAAAGTTCGGTCAGGTCAAAGAATTTTCAAATCAAGGGCGAGACAAGTATAGTCATGGGCGAACAAGGTGCTTCTGTATCGCGGCATTGTATTTCCTTTCTTGGTCGCTGGCTTAATGGTGTTGGATGAATTGTTTATGAGTGTTCGGATTTCTGCGGTGGTGGTTGACGATGTCGAGGCGCTGATCGCCTTGGCCCGTATTGTCTGGCAGGACGCTTATGCGGGGATCATCAGCCAGGAGCAGATCGACTATATGCTGGGTCAGCGTTACAACACGGCGCGCTTGCTGGAAGAACTTGGTTCGCCGGAGGTGTGGTGGGATAAGGCGCAGGTCGATGGTGAGCTGGCGGCGTTTGCTTCGACCTTGCTGACCAACGTGCCGGGTGAAATGAAACTGGACAAGCTGTATGTTGATCCGCTGAGGCAGCGTCACGGACTTGGCGCGCTGCTGATCGCCCACGTGTCTGAACGCGCCTTGGCGCAGGGCTGTCATACGCTGATGCTGGCGGTCAATAAGCGCAACGAGCGGGCTATTACGGCGTACCGGAAGCATGGTTTCGTCGAGCGCGAAGCGGTCCGTGTCGATATCGGCAACGGTTTTGTCATGGACGACTTTATAATGTCGAAGTCACTGTCTGCTGGCGGTTAATGAACGATGAAGGGCACAACAACGATGAAGCTGAAATTCTCGAAAATGCATGGGCTGGGTAATGATTTTGTGGTCCTCGATGGCGTGCGCCAGGCGATTTCTCTGACGCCAGAACAATTCCGCTATCTTGGTGACCGGAATTTCGGCGTTGGTTGCGATCAGATTCTTCTGGTCGAGAAAAGCGATCGCGCCGATGTGGATTTCCGTTATCGCATTTTCAATGCCGATGGCGGTGAAGTGGAACAGTGCGGCAACGGTGCGCGCTGCTTCGTGCGCTTCGTGCATGATCAGGGCCTGACCGAGAAGCGCGAGATCCGCGTGGAAACCATGAAGGGCGTGATCAGCCTGTGCCTTGAGGCCGATGGCAACGTCACGGTGAATATGGGTGCACCGGTGTTTACTCCCCAGGACATTCCTTTCGTCAGTGAAAACGACGACCTGATCCAGACGCTCGATGTCGGGGCGGACAAGGTGGCGATTACCGCCGTGTCGATGGGCAATCCGCATGCCGTGCAGGTGGTCACCGATGTCGATACGGCGCCGGTGGCGCAACAGGGGCCGTTGATCGAGACGCATCCGCGTTTCCCACAGCGGGTCAATGCTGGCTTCATGCAGATTACCGGTCGCCATTCGATCCGCTTGCGTGTCTTTGAGCGCGGTACCGGCGAAACGCTGGCCTGCGGTACCGGGGCGTGCGCCGCGGTGTCGGCCGGAATTGCGCGCGGTCTGCTTGATTCGCCGGTCCGGGTTCAAACGCGCGGTGGTGAGCTGACGATTGCCTGGGGCGGAAAAGGGACTTCGGTGATGATGTCAGGCCCGGCAGTGACGGTATTTACAGGGGAGATTGATTTATGAGATCGGACGAGGTTGCCCAGTACCTGCAGGATAACCCGCAGTTTTTTGAGGACCATGCGGATCTGATGTCGCGCATGGTCATTCCGCACCCGCATGGCGGACGAACGATTTCGATCACCGAGCGACAGATGCTGACCTTGCGTGACAAGAATCGACAGCTGGAAGGCAAGATGAGCGAATTGCTCCAGTTCGGCGAGGAAAACGACGGCATCAGCGAGAAGATGCACCGACTCGGTGTGGCGATGATTGCTGCGGCGACCTTTCAGTCGGTACTGCACACCCTGAATTTTCATTTGCGTGATGATTTTGCCGTTCCACACGTCGCCTTGCGCCTCTGGGACCGTCCGGCCCACGTCGAAGAATTGCCGGAATTTACCGAAGTCAGCACCGAGTTGCAGACCTTTGCCGAAACGCTCAACCAGCCCTACTGCGGAACGACCTCAGGTTTTGAAACTTCGTCATGGTTTGGTGAAGTGGCGCCGCATATCCGCTCGCAGGCCTTGATCGCCATGCGTAATGGCGGCGGAACCATTGGCATGGTGGCGCTCGGCAGCGAAGATGCGCAGCGCTTCTATTCGGGAATGGGGACCTTGTATCTCGAGCGTCTGGGTGAAATGGCCTCGGCCGCGCTGGCCCGGGTCTTGCGTTAATACAGCCTTTAATTCTTCTCCATGACGGCGTTTGAGCAAGAGCAGGCGCAGGTCGCCGCCTATCTTGACGAGTTGGCTCAGCAACGGCGACTTTCGCCGCACACCGTCAGCAATTACCGGCGAGATCTGCGTGTCCTGCTTGAGCGGGTCGGGGAGTTGCCGGGAGGCATCGTTCTTGGCGCCCTGCAAACGCATCAGATTCGTCGATTCGTTGCTCAAATGCATGCGCAGGGTCTGAGTGGGCGCTCACTGGCGCGAATGCTTTCTGCCTGGAGAGGCCTTTATCGCTGGTTAGGGCAGCGCGGAAAGGCCCATCAGAATCCGGTGGACGGTGTGCGCCCGCCGAAAAGCCCCAAGGCCTTGCCCAAGGTGTTGTCGCCCGACGAGGCGAACCGGTTGCTCGATTCTTCCGGTGACGAAATTCTGGAGGTCCGGGATCAGGCTATGTTCGAGCTTTTTTACTCGTCCGGCCTGCGTCTGGCTGAGCTGGTTTCGCTCAACATTGAATGTTTACAGGATGTCTTGGCGGGCGAAGTGCGCGTGCTCGGCAAACGCAGCAAATTGCGCCTGGTGCCGGTGGGCCGTCAGGCCGCTGAGGCGCTCGGTGCCTGGGCACAACGGCGTCACGAAATGGCCTCGGCGGAAGAATTGGCGCTGTTTGTCGGGCAACGCGGGCGGCGCATCAGTCCGCGGGTGGTTGAAGATCGCCTGACCCGGCGGGCGCTGGCGCAGGGCTTGCCGATCAGCGTGCATCCACACATGTTGAGGCATTCCTTCGCTTCGCATGTGCTGCAATCCTCCGGTGACTTGCGAGCGGTGCAGGAGATGCTCGGCCATGCCAGCATTGCTTCGACGCAGGTGTATACCCATCTAGATTTTCAGCATCTGGCTAAGGTCTATGACTCGGCGCACCCGCGTGCCAAACGCAAAGACAAACCGTAGGCGTCAGTCTGGAGTGAGAACACGGTGGGTTCCCCGAACAAGTTCATCCGCGTAACGCGGGCAGTTGTTCTGAGCGTGCGACAAAGACCAGGGACACCCCGTTATTGCAGTAGCGTTTCCCCGTCGGTTTGGGGCCGTCATCGAACACGTGACCCTGATGCCCGCCGCAACACGAGCAATGGTATTCGGTACGTGGAACAAGAAGCCTGAAATCGGTTTTAGTCTGGATGGCGCCGGGAAGGTGCTGCCAGAAACTCGGCCAGCCGCTGCCGCTGTCGTATTTGGCTGAATTGTCGAACAGGGGCTGGTAACAGGCGGCACAGACAAAGGTGCCGTCACCTTTGGCTTGGTTCAGCGAACTGCTCCCCGGGGGTTCGGTATCTTCCTCAAACAGGACGCGGTAAGTGGTTTGCGGCAGTATTTTTGCCCACTCCAGCTTGGATTTTGCGGATTGCATGGTGCACTTCTCCTGGCTCTATCTCCAAGTAAGGCAGTGGAAAGCTTGCACAGTTCCCAAGAATGCATCGCGTGCACGCGACGCATTCGTCAGGTAAACGCCTGATGAATTCGCCGGAAGCTTTCCTCAGGAGGAACATCCATCAAATTGCGGAGTCTTTGGGGATGTGATAAAACGATCACCATAATTCTCTAATTTTGGCAGTGGGCGTGTCACTGCAGTCTATGGCTTTCTCCTTTTTCAAAAAAAATCCGGAAAAAATGGTCGCCAGGCCAGCCGTTAACCCGCGCGTGAAAAGCGGTGGTGGCGATGGTTTGACCGATTCATTGCCCGTGCCGTCCTTGGAGATGCCGGCGGACTATGACGCCTCGCTCGATTTGTCTGATTTTGTATTCAGCGAAAGCTCTCCCGACTTTCATGTGGGTGAGGAGATTGACCCGATCGAGGCGGAAGTGCAGGAGGCGGCGGTGCTTTTTGCCAATGGGCAGGATGCGGCGGTACGTTCAATGCTTGAGAACGCCGTGCGTATTCACCCTTTTGGCCCCGGTGAGCGTTTGTGGTTGATGCTCTTTGACCTGTATCGGTTGATGGGGAACAAGGCGGCTTTCGAGGCGCTTGAAGTGGAGTACGCTCAGTCATTCGAAAAATCTCCGCCAGGTTGGCAGGATAAATCGGCGAGTCAGCCGAAATCGGCAGAAACCGGGGCGGTCAGCCTGCCGTTTCGCGGTGATCTGACCGGCGACAACCGCGCGGCATTCGATTCCATCGTGCAGTCACTTGGCAGGCACCCCCAATTACGACTTGATCTGTCGAAAGTGACGCGTCTTGATGCCCAAGGATGTGGCCGCTTGCTCGCCGTGCTGCAAAAGGCCAGAAAGTGTGGATGTGCGCTGAGCCTGATCGGCCGTGATACTCTGAGTGCTCTGCTGCAAGCTTGCATTGTTGCCGGGGTGGCGGAGCATCAGGAATGCTGGTTGCTGTATCTCGAATTGTGCCAGCTTGATGGGCAGGTTGAGGTTTTCGAGGACATGGCGGTACAGTTTGCTGTGACCTTTGAGGTCTCGCCGCCGTCGTGGGAGGCCGCTCGAGTGGCCTTGGTTGACCTCTCTCCCGAGAGAACGGGAGGGTCGGTGAATGAGCTGCTTCCCAGTGACGCTTATTTGTTGCGCGGGAACATCAAGGTTTTGCGCTTCGCGGACTTGGTGGCCTATGCCGAGGTGCATGAGCAGGTGGTTATTGATTGCTCCGAACTTGCGAGGATCGATTTTATTAGCGCAGGAGCTCTACTTAATTCGCTGACCACCATTCGCCACAGTGGGAAACCAGTCGTACTTCACCATCCCAATCGTTTGGTGGCCGAGTTATTCAGTGTGATCGGTTTGACGGCGTTTGCCAGCATCGTTTTTGCCAAATATTGAGGGATGGTCTATGGAGCAATACCACGGAACAACCATTTTGACAGTACGCAGGGGCGGGCGGGTGGCGATGGGCGGGGATGGCCAGGTTACCCTCGGCAATATCGTCATTAAGGCCGGTGCGCGCAAGGTGAGGCGCATCCATCAGGACCGGATTCTAGCGGGGTTCGCCGGCGGGACGGCCGATGCTTTTACGCTCTTCGAACGCTTTGAAGCCAAACTCGACAAGCATCAGGGTAATCTGTTGCGTTCCGCCGTCGAGCTGGCCAAGGACTGGCGCAGTGATCGGGCCTTGCGCCGCCTGGAGGCGATGCTGGCGGTGGCCGATCAGGAGAATTCGCTGGTGA
The DNA here is from genome assembly GCA_037139055.1 of Betaproteobacteria bacterium. Lineage (GTDB taxonomy): Bacteria > Pseudomonadota > Gammaproteobacteria > Burkholderiales > Rhodocyclaceae > Propionivibrio. The sequence goes on from JBAXHE010000038.1 coordinate 9,540, forward strand.
TTACCGGTAATGGCGATGTGCTCGAGCCGGAGCATGGCATAGTAGCCATTGGCTCGGGCGGCGCTTTTGCCCAATCGGCAGCGCGTGCGCTGATCGAGAACACCGATCTCGACCCGGCGGAAGTGGTGCGCAAATCACTGGAGATTGCCGGCGATCTGTGCATCTATACCAATCACAATTTTACGATTGAGACGCTCGGCTGAGGGCCGTAGTCCTAAGTTTCAAATACCCAGGGCGCCCCTGATTCCTTCGTAGCGCGCTTCGATTTCGGCAAAGTGTTTTTCGATGCGTGGCCATGATAGTCCGAGATGCGCACAGGACAGTTCCGAGAGTTCAGGGACACGGTTGCTCGGCTGTTCTCCCAAGTCCAGGGCATGGCTCAGGACTTCGCTGACGTGAATGAGGTGTCCGATCTCGCTGGTCGTTACATCGGGTTCGTGGTGTGTCGCGATGGCGTTAACCAGCTCACGGGGAAGTTTCCAGAAGGAAGCCAGGGTCTGGCCTGCGGCGGCGTGGTCGTAGCCAAACACCGAGTGTTCGGCGTCGGTCAATAGCGAGTCATTGTTGCGGCGCTGTTCGAGGGCTTGGATATAGTGGCCTGGACTAGCGGTAAACATCAGGATTTGGCCAATGTCATGCAGCAGCCCGCCGGTATACGCCAAGTCTGGGTTGAGGCCGGTCTGTTCGGCCAGCACCCGGGCACAGGTGGCAACACCCAGCGAATGGCGCCAGAGCATCCGGGCATCAAAGTCGGAGTTGCGGATGTCGTAGCGATAGGTCAGCGCCGACGACAGGATGATACTGACGATCCGGTCTACGCCAAGAACCAGAAAAGCCTGCTTGGCTGAAAAAATGCGGGTTGACAGTCCTGAGGTGACGGAGTTGGCTGCGGCTAGCAGACGGGCCACAATAGCCGGGTCGGAATTGATGTGATGTGACAGGGTGTCGACATCGGCGCGTTCGTCACTGAGGCTACGTGTCAGATAACTGACCACCTCTGGCAGCGAAGGCAGCGCCTCGGCGTGGGCAATAAGCTCATCGAGTCGGGGGGCGGTCATTGGGACTGCTCCAGCCGGTAGTTAATAATGGCTGAACGCAACTCTTCTCGGGCGGAGCTGCCGCTTCCCCGGAAAATCAATTCGACCCGTGACTGCACAGCAAGGATTTCCATGGCGATCGTTTCTTCGTTACGCGTGTCCAGCAGCATTACGGAAACAGTTTCAATACCTCGTCGGATCAGACGATCGAGGGTTTCTGGGCTGAGTACGGTTCCGGCCGACAGCAATACCTGACCATCCAGAGCAGTCACTGATGCGGCAAGCGTCATGCCTGGTGCGACGCGGCCCGGCGCCAGGCAGATAATTCTTGATTTCATGTTCTATCTCCTGTGCATAGTTTGCCACAATCAGCAAGCTTGCTGAGAACATGTTAAATTTCTCATTCATTTAGCCTTGTCCTCCAGGTGCAAAGATGCCGCACATTATGCAAATGACACCGCAAGAAATTGTTCACGAACTCGATAAACATATCGTCGGGCAGGGCAAAGCCAAGAAAGCCGTGGCCATTGCCTTGCGCAACCGCTGGCGACGGGCGCAGGTGGCTGAGCCGCTGCGTCAGGAAATTACGCCGAAGAATATTTTGATGATCGGCCCGACCGGTGTCGGCAAAACCGAGATTGCTCGACGTCTGGCCAGGCTGGCCAATGCCCCGTTCATCAAGATTGAGGCGACAAAATTTACCGAGGTCGGTTATGTCGGGCGCGATGTGGAAACCATCATTCGCGATCTGGCCGAGATTGCCGTCAAGAATGGCCGCGAGGCCGCTATGGCTGCCCTGCGCGGACGCGCCGAAGCGGCCGCTGAAGAAAGGATTCTCGATGTCTTGCTGCCGCACGTGCGCGGCAACTTCTTCAACGAGGCGCAAGCGGCTGAGGAGAGTACTTCGCGGCAGAAATTTCGCAAGAAACTGCGCGAAGGCGAACTTGATGACAAGGAAATCGAGATCGAGCTGACGGGCACCTCGGTGCAGGCGGAAATATATGCTCCGCCGGGGATGGAAGAGCTGACGTCACAGATTCAGGGCATGTTTCAGAACCTCGGCGCTGGGCGGAAAAAATCGCGCAAACTCAATATCAGTGAAGCACGAAAACTGCTGGTTGAGGAGGAAGCAGGGAAACTGGTGAATGATGAAGAAATCAAGATCGAAGCCGTGCGTAATGTGGAACAGAATGGCATCGTCTTTCTTGATGAAATTGACAAGATCACTTCGCGCAGCGACGCTCAGGGAGCTGATGTCTCGCGTCAGGGCGTGCAGCGCGACCTGTTGCCGCTGGTCGAGGGAACGACGGTGTCGACCAAATACGGCATGATTCGTACCGATCATGTGCTGTTCATCGCCAGCGGAGCGTTTCATCTGGCCAAGCCGTCGGATCTGATTCCTGAATTGCAGGGGCGCTTCCCTATCCGCGTGGAACTGGAGTCGTTGTCGGTCAATGATTTCGAGTGCATTCTGACACAAACGGACGCTTGCCTGACCATGCAGTATCAGGCGCTGATGGCGACAGAAGGGGTGTCAATCGTTTTTTCCGCGGACGGTGTCCGGCGGATGGCGGAGATCGCTTGGTCAGTGAATGAACGCACTGAAAATATTGGCGCGCGAAGGCTATATACCGTCATGGAGCGCCTGCTGGAAGAGGTGTCGTTCACGGCAGGTTCGTGCGGTCCGGAAACGATACATATTGATGCCAGCTACGTCGAGGGACGGCTGGCAGATCTATCGAAGAACGAAGACCTGTCACGCTATGTCTTATAAGAAGCGTTGTTGCAGGGCTGGTAACCGCGGAATATAGCAGGCGCGGCTGTAGTCACCTGTCTTTACGGCGCCTCATTCTGGCGTGATAGCTTTGCAGTTGTTTTCTTTGCGGCCAGCATTTTTCCGACGATGATGATCAATGCGGCACAACTGAAAGGAACAATTTCGCGCAAGGAATGGAAGTTTTCTCCCACCCAGTCATTGATCGCTGGGTCGGTAATTCCCATTTCCCCGCCGACGTAGCCGAGCAGCGCGGCGCCGATGGTAATGATGATCGGGAAGCGTTCCATCAGCTTGAGCAGCATGTGGGCACCAAAAACCACCAGCGGGATTGAGATGGCCAGGCCGATGATCAGTAAGGCAAAGCTTCCTTTAGCGGCGGCGGCGACGGCAAGAACGTTGTCCAGGCTCATGACCAGGTCGGCAACGAGAATGGTCTTGATGGCTGCCGCAAGATTGTCCGCTGAATCGATGTTCTCCGAATGTTCGTCGGAATTGATCAGTTGAATGCCGATCCACAGCAGCAGGAACGAACCAATGAGTTTCAGGTAGGGCATCGAAAGCAAGGCCACTGCGGTCAGTGTCAAGACAATTCGCATCAGGACGGCGGCGCCCGAGCCAATGATGATGGCTCTTTTTTGTTGCGATGGCGGAAGCGATCGAGAAGCCAGAGCTATAACAACGGCATTGTCTCCGGAGAGCACAATGTTGATTCCGATAATCTGAGCTAAAGGTATCCAGAACTGCAGTGGCGAAGAAAGGAAATCCATCATTCGCGTCGGCTCGGTAAAAAAGATGGGGCAGTATACTACACAGCCATCCTACTCAGGATGAGATCTGCTCATGAGCAAGATACCGGTGAGCACAATGTTTATCCGGACATTGAGACAAAAGTATCCGTAGTGGCGTTGATCAACGCAAGAAACTGGTCATTCGACCTGGTTAGACACTTCGTTATGGATTGACGACGTTCTCGGGCTTTCCGGCAAGCCAGGCTTTCAGGTTTTTACCGGCAATGTCCATCAGCCGCGACCGGGCCTCGAGCGTTGCCCACGAAATATGGGGCGTGATGAGGCAGTTTTTGGCGGCTAGCAGAGGATTACTCATGGGCGGCGGCTCAACCGACAAGACGTCGAGAGCGGCACCGGCAATGCGCTGGTTATTCAGTGCATCGGCCAGGTCGGCTTCTTCGATCAGGGGGCCGCGTGAGGTATTGATCAGAAATGCGGATTTTTTCATCAAGGCCAGGGTGCTGGTGTTGATCATGCCCTTGTTTTCTGTCGTGAGGGGGCAGTGCAGGCTGACGACGTCCGATTTTTTGAGCAGTTCATCGAGGTTAGCCCATTTGAAATTCCTGCGCGCGGATTGATCGGATGGGCTTCGACTGAAGGCCATGACCTGCATGCCGAAAGCGGCAGCGATGTCGGCAACTTTCTGGCCAATTCGGCCAAATCCGATAATCCCCATCGTCTTTCCCGATAATTCGACCAGCGGCGTGTTCCAGAAGCAAAAATGTTTGGACGCGGACCAATCCCCTTTTTTAACTGCCTCGTGGTGACCCTGGACGTGATTGCACAGCTCAAGCAGCAGGGCAAAGCTGGCTTGCGCGACCGATGCTGTTCCATACGCGGGGATGTTGCAGACTGGAATTCCTCGCGATCTGGCGGCTTCGGTATCGACGACGTTATATCCGGTGGCCAGGACGCCGATGTATTGCAAACGCGGCAGGGCCGCAAGAGTGGTTTGGGATAACGGTGTCTTGTTGGTCAGGACGATGTCTGCCGCAAGCGCTCTTTCAATTATCTGTTCAGGCAGGGTGTGATCATAGATCGTCGTTTTGCCGGATGCGTTAATTCCGTCCCAGCTCAAGTCTCCGGGATTCAAGGTATGGCCATCCAGAACGACGATTCTCATCTGACTTTCTCCAAACAGGGGGGCATCCGGGGGCTACGTTGTTGGCAGCGAGAAGAAGGCTTCCAGATGACGGGCAAGTTCTTCCGGCTGGTCGTGGTGATGGTTGTGACCGCAGTCGTTTATCCACGCGCTCTGTGCATGGGCAAAGCAAGCCACGCGCTCAGCGAAAGTCTGCGGCGAATCGGCAAAGAGTTTCATCGTCGGAGAATTCCGTCCGGCGATCAGCAGGGTCGGCGCGCTCATTCGTCGCCAGCAGGCCTTGGCTTCTTCCATCGGATAGAGCACCGGACTGATCCAGCGATGGCGAGGGTCGGCAGCGAAGACGTAGCCGTCGCCTGCGGGACCTGCAAGCAGTGAATGTTCGGCCACGAAGTTTGCGCGCTCGGGCGTCAGGCGGGGGGTGTCCTTGCCGAGGCGGGCAGCAAAGTCGGCGCGCTGGCGGTAGTGGCGAAACGACGCATCTCTCTCGCCAATCTGCTGCAGCCATTTCTCGAAGCGCGCCGGATTATCGCTCGGTGCGGAAACCCACAGGACGAAGCCTTCGAGATTGGCCAGGCGGGAGACCCGCTCGGGGCGGATGCCGGCATAAAGGCTGGCGATAATGCCGCCCATGCTGTGTCCGACGATCTGGGCGGGCTGGTCAGGGGAATAGAGTTCGAGCAGGGCGTCGAGGTCGGCGATGTAGTCCGGGAACCAATAGGCGCCGTCGTTCCATTGCGACAGGCCAAAGCCGCGCCAGTCCGGCGCAATAATCCGCCAGCGGTCTGGCAGCGCGTCGACGACGAACTGGAACGAGGCGCTGACATCGCCCCAGCCGTGCAGGAAGAACAGCGTCGGTGCGTTGTCGTCCCCCCAGATCCGCAAGTGATAGCGGCGTTCGCGTAGAGCCAGGAATTCGGAGCGGAACGGCTTCATGTTTCAGGCGGGCTTGAGTGCCGGGTTGAGCACCGGGGCTTCGCGAATCGGCAGATTGACCAGTGCCGCGAGCGTGGCCAGAACGATGTCGGCGTACCACATCCACGTATAGTCGCCGAAGCGGGTGATCGACAGGCCGCCGAGCCAGGCGCCGAGAAAGCCGCCGATCTGGTGCGAGAGCAGGGTCAGGCCGAAGAGCGTGCCGAGATAGCGAACGCCGAAGAGCTTGCTGACGATGGCCGCGGTGGGTGGGACGGTAGCCAGCCAGGTGAAACCCAGACCAGCGGCAAAAATGTAGAAGGTCAGGTCGGTCCGGGGAGAGGCAAGATAGAGCAGGATCATCACCGCACGCGAACCGTACATCCAGAACAGCACATATTTGCTGCGATAGCGGGCGACGCAGGAGCCGGCATACAGGCTGCCGAGAATATTCGCCGCGCCGATGATGGCCAGCGACCAGCTGGCCACCGAAGGCGGCAGGCCGCAGAGATTGACCTCGCCCGGCAGATGCGTGACCAGGAAAGCGATATGGAAACCGCAGGTGAAAAAACCGGCATGCAGCAGCAGGTAGCTGCGGTCGGCGAGTGCATTGGCAACGCTGCGCCGCAGTCCGGGGCCGTCTGACAGCGCGGCCTGGTGCGCATGCTCGATCGGTCGGGCGACAATGCGGACCAGCGGCAGGGCGGCGAGGGTCATCGCCGCCAGGGCCCACATGGCCCCCATCCAGCCGGTCATCTGAATCAGCTTTTGCAGGATCGGGGCAAAGACGAATTGACCGAAGGAGCCGCCAGCATTGATGATGCCCGATGCCGCTCCACGTGCCTCAAGTGGCAGGCGGGTGGTCGCGGCGCCGATCAGAACGGAGAAGCTACCGGCTCCGGAACCGATGGCCGAGAACAGGCCGAGGGAAAAGATCAGCCCCCAGGTGCTGTCCATGAACGGGGTCAGCGCGCTGCCCAGGGCCAGCAGAATCAGGCCGCCAAAGAGGACGCGGCTTGGCCCGAAACGGTCGGCGACGGCTCCGGCGATCGGTTGGATGGCGCCCCACATGAATTGGCCGACGGCCATGGCGAGGCTGATCGAAGCGATACCCAGGCCAGTGCTGGCGTCAAGTGGCGCGAGAAAAAGCCCCAGCGACTGGCGAGCGCCCATGGTGACCATCAGAATGCCGGCAGCGGATAAGGTGACGGCCCAGAGCGCCGGTGAGTTGAGTGTGCGAAACATGAACGGAATGGCCTCGGGGTGCGGTTAATGGTGGCTTGGACGGCGCATTGTAGAGGGAGTTCAAACGGCTTGCATGAGCGGCATCAGTAGGTGTCGTTGAAGCCGCGAATCAGACGGCGTGCCTTTTTGGTCGGTCGGCCGCGCAGGTCGCTACCCGGCGTGGGGGAAAGCCGGTGGGCTTCCTTGATCGCGGCGCGGCGCAGGCGGCTCTCCGGGGTTTCGGCGTAAAGCCGCTGGGCTTCCAGAGCCGGTCGGCGTTGGTCGTTGAGTCCTAGCACCAGTAAGGTCCATTTGACCTCGCCGATGGCCAGATCCAGCGTGTCGCCCAGGCTGAGTTCGCGTGCTGGCTTGACGGTGTGACCGTTGAGCTTGACGTGTCCGGCGTGGATGGCTTCGGTGGCCAGCGATCGGGTCTTGTAGAAACGCGCCGTCCACAGCCATTTGTCGATACGCAGACGATTGAGTGCGAGTTTTTCAGAAGGAGGCATAGGGTGACGGTGTGGGGCTTAGCCCACCGACTCGGCATCGATCTGCAAGTGAGCGGCTTCTTCTTTTCGCGTAAACCGGTCGAGGTAGACGTAGATCACCGGAGTCAGATAAAGGGTCAGGAACTGCGAGAGCAATAATCCACCAACGACGGCGAGTCCCAACGGGCGGCGCACTTCGGCGCCAGCACCGATACCCAGGGCAATGGGCAGGGTGCCAACCAGCGCGGCCATGGTGGTCATCATGATCGGGCGGAAACGGATCAGGCAGGCTTTGGTGATTGCTTCGAGCGCCGGAATTTTTTCGCTGCGTTGGCGATCGAGCGCGAAGTCGATCATCATGATGGCATTCTTCTTGACGATACCGATCAGCATAATGACGCCGACGAAGGCGTAGAGACTCAGATCAACCTGGAATAGTAGCAGCGTGAGCAACGCACCGAGGGCCGCCGAGGGGAGGCCGGAAAGAATGGTCAGCGGATGGATAAAACTCTCGTAAAGAATGCCAAGGACAATATAGACGACCAGAACGGCCACCAGAAGCAGAATGCCGAGGCCTTGCAGCGAGGCCTGGAAAGCCTGGGCGGTGCCTTGCAGACTGGTATTCAGCGAGGCAGGAATACGCAGTTCGCGTTCCTGGGCCTTGATTTTGTCGACGGCATCACCGAGTGAAACACCCGGTAAAAGATTGAAGGAAATAGTGACTGACGGGAGTTGTCCCTGATGGTTGATGGTGAGTGCCTGGGTCGATTGCTTGACCTGGGTGACGGTGTCGAGCGGGATCAGCTTGCCGCTCGAGGCGCGTACATAAATACGCGAAAGCATCGACGGGTCGGCCTGGAATTCCGGCGCAACTTCGAGAATCACCTGATACTGATTGGCCGTGCCGTAAATGGTCGAAATCTGTCGGGCGCTGAAGGCGCTCTGCAGGGCGTCTTCGACCTGGCCAAAACTGACTCCCAGGGTGGCAATCTTGTCCCGATTCACTTCCAGCGCAACGACCGGGCTGAGGTTGTTGAGGTTGCTGGTGACGTCGATGAATCCGGGGATCTGGCGAATCTTGCCGAGCAAGGTATCGGTCCATTGGTAGAGCTCCGCCAGGTCGGTGCTTTGCAGGGTGTACTGGTACTGCCCGGCAGTTACCTGGCCGCCGATGCGAATGGATGGCGGGTTTTGCATGTAAACCTTGATTCCTGGCACCGCGGCCAGCTTGGGCCGCAGCTCCTGGATGATTTCATCCGGACTGAGGTCGCGCTCGTCGCGCGGTTTCAGCATCATCGACAGGAAACCGGTATTAGACGTCGGCCGTGCGTTGGTCGCGCCGACGGTCGACATGAATGAACGGATGTTGGGGTCTTCGGCAATGATCGCCGCGATGGCACGCTGATGTTCGACCATCGCAGTGAATGAAGTGTCCTGCGCGCCTTCGGTGGTGGCAAAGATCTGTCCGCTATCCCCGCTCGGGATGAAATCCTTGGGTACCAGGCTGAAAAAGACGCCGGTCAGAATGATCGTGGCGAAGAATCCTGAAATGATGGTCCGCGGGTGTCTCATGGCCACCGCCAGGGTTTTTTCGTAACCAGCCAACAAGGTTTCAAAAAACCGTTCGAAAGCGCGGAAAAGGCGGCCTTGCGATTCCGGTTCGGAATGGCGCAGATAGCGGCTGCACAGCATCGGGGTGAGGGTCAGAGAAACGAGGCCGGAAACCAGGATGGCGGCACAGATGGTTACGGCGAATTCATGCAGCAGCCGGCCAACGATGCCGCTCATGAACAGCACTGGAATGAAGACGGCGGTCAGCGAAATGGTCATCGAGATAATGGTGAAACCAATCTCGCGCGATCCCTTGATGGCCGCTTGTAGTGGTGTCTCGCCCATCTCGATGTGCCGGACGATATTCTCGAGCATGACGATGGCGTCGTCGACGACGAAACCGACCGAAAGCGTCAGGGCCAGCAGGGAGAGGTTGTCGAGGCTGTAATTGAGGGCATACATCACGGCAAAGGTGCCGATCACTGAAATCGGCAGGGCCAGTGCCGGAATGGCCGTGGCTGAAAGGTTGCGCAGGAATAGCAGGATTACCAGAATGACCAGGAAGCCGGCCAGGACGAGGGTGAATTGCACATCGTCAATCGCTTCGCTGATGGTGATGCTTCGGTCATATAGGGTGTTCATGCTGATTGCGGCCGGCAATTTGGCCTGGAAACTGGGCAGGATGCGCTTGATCGAACTGACCGTCTCGATGGTATTGGCGCCGGGCTGACGATAGATGGCCAGCACGATGGAACGTTTGTCGACATTCCACGCGGCCAGCCGAGAATTTTCGACGCCATCAATCGGCGTGGCGACCTCCTCGAGCCGGATCGGCGCTCCGTTGCGCCAGGCAACGATGATTGGGCGGTAGGCGGCGGCATTGGCGAGCTGACCATTGTCCTTGATGGCGAAGGCTTGCCGGTCGCCGTCGATCAGGCCGACGGGTTGATTGACATTGGCCAGAGCGATTGCTTGCTGGAGCTCATCGATGCCCAGGCCGCGAGCAGCGAGCTGGTCCGGATTGGCGCGAATGCGTACGGCAAACTTCTGCGAGCCAAAAACCTGCACCAGGGCGACGCCGCTGATGGTCGAGATGCGCTGGGCGAGTTGGGTTTCGGCGTATTCGTTGACTACCGGGAGCGGCAGAGTCGGCGAAGAAAGGGCGATGAAGAAAATCGGGGCGTCAGCCGGGTTGACCTTGCGGAACGAGGGGGGGATCAGCATGCTCACCGGCAGCTTGCGTAGCGCCGCAGAAATCGACGATTGAACGTCCTGAGCGGCGGCGTCGATACTCTTTTCGAGAGAGAATTGCAGCGTGATGGCCGTAGTTCCCTGCGCACTGGTCGAGGTCATCGAATCCAGCCCGGCAATCGTCGAGAACTGGTTTTCGAGTGGCGTAGCGACTGCCGCAGCCATGGTTTCGGGCGAGGCGCCAGGCAGGTTGGCGGTGACCAGGATGGTCGGAAAATCGACGCTGGGCAGTTCTGAAACCGGCAGGGCGCGGTAGGCGATGAGACCAAAAATAACAAACGCTGCCATCAGCAGCGTCGTCATAACTGGGCGGCGGATACAGAGTTCAGGCAAGTTCATGGAGGAGTCTTATTTTGCTGCGGCGGGAATGCCGGTGTCGCTGGGCGCGGTGGCTGCAGAGGGATCCTTGATCCTGACTTTGACACCTGGGGCCAGGCGTAACTGCCCGTCGGTCACGACCGTTTCGTCGACCTGCATTCCTTTGCTGATGGCAGTCATCCCGGCATTCGCTGCGATCGTTTCAATCTTGCGCATTTCAACGCTGTTATCTGCCTTGACGACATAAACAAAATTGCCTTCCGCGCCTTGCTGAACGGCTTCGTTGGGTATCGAGACGGCATTCTTCAGCGTGTCGAGAACCAGGGTCACGTTAAGAAACTGTCCCGAGGTCAGCTTTTCATCCGTATTGGGAATCCTGGCCTTCATCAGGATGGTGCCGGTAGTCGGGTCGACCGCATTGTCGATGAAGTGCACTTCGCCTTCAAAAGATTGAGAAGCGTCGCCCGGGAGGGTGATGTCAACTTTCATGGGGCCGGATTTCATCGCTTCACGCAGCCGTGGCAGGTGTTTTTCCGGCAGCGAGAAACTGACCAGCAGCGGCTGAATCCGGTTGACCACGGCCAGAATGGTTTCGTTGATTTTAATCGATGATCCGGGAAAAACGAGGCGAGCGCCAACGATGCCGGGGAAGGGCGCGCGGATGGTGGCATAGGAATGCTGTAGTCGCGCGACTTCTTCGGCGGCCTTGCTGGCTTTCAGGTTGGCAACGGCCGCGGCTTCGTTGGTGCGGACATCATTGACCTTTTCCTCGGAGACGAACTTGCGCTCCTTGAGTGCCGTGTAACGCGCGGTATCGGCACGCGATTTGGCGACCAGCGCCTCATCCCGGGCCGAAGCGGCAGCAGCCTGTTGCTGACGGGCAGCAAAATCGGTCGGGTCAAGCCGGATCAGCACCTCATCCTTTTTGACGTGTTGCCCTTCGGTAAACAGAACCGTAGCCACCTGCCCATCGACCCGGGCCTTGAGGATGACGCTCTCGTAGGCTTCGGCACGCCCGACCACCTGCAGGGTGACGGGAATGTCACGCTCGGTGGCCTTGGCTGTGGTCACCGGTACCGGAGGAGGCTCCGCTTTCTTTTTGCCGCTGCCTTCAGAGCAGGCGGCAAAAACCATCAGGCTGAGAAGAATCAGGGCGGCATGGCCGGGCTTCACGGAAGCATGCTTTCCAGTGCGTAAAGTTCTTCAACGGTTTCACGACGACGAATCAGATAGGCTTGTGATCCATCGACCATCACCTCTGCGACACGCGGGCGGGTGTTGTAATTCGAGCTCATAGCCATCCCATAGGCACCGGCCGACATGATGGCCAGCAGATCGCCTGGCTGAATTGACAGCGGACGGTCGTGGCCGAGAAAGTCACCGGATTCACAAATCGGTCCGACGATTTCCCAGCGACTCAGCTCCCCGTCTCTTGGGGCCACCGGGATAATGTCGTGCCAGGCGTCGTACAGCGCCGGGCGGGCGAGGTCATTCATCGCCGCATCGATGATGGCAAAGTTTTTCACTTCACCCGGTTTAAGGTATTCGACCTTGGTCAGCAGTACGCCGGCATTGCCGACCAGTCGTCGGCCTGGTTCGAGCACGATCTTGAGCCCGCGATCCTTGATCTTCTGCAGCAAGGGCTGAAGATAGGATTTGACTGTGGGGGCGTCCTCGTCCTTGTAGCGAATGCCGAGTCCGCCGCCGAGGTCAATATGATGCAGGCGGATGCCGCTGGTCGCGAGCTCATCAATGAGCAGCAGAATCTTGTCGAGCGCTTCGGCAAACGGTGACGGGTCGAGCAACTGCGAGCCGATATGGCAGTCTATGCCGGTAATCTCGAGATGCGACAGACTGGCGGCATGCTGGTAGAGCTTCAGCGCGTCTTCGTAGGCGACGCCAAACTTGTTTTCTTTGAGGCCGGTCGAGATGTAGGGGTGCGTCTTGGCATCCACGTTGGGATTGACGCGCAGGCTGATCGGCGCTTTCTTGCCCAGGCTGGCAGCGACTTCGTTCAGACGGTCCAACTCAGGGGCTGATTCGACGTTGAAACACATGATGCCGGCTTCGATGGCAAAGGCCATTTCTGGAACAGTTTTGCCGACGCCGGAGAAAACGATTTTTTTGGGATCTCCTCCGGCGGCAAGGGCGCGCTTCAGTTCGCCGATGGAAACGATATCAAATCCTGCGCCACGTCGGGCAAAGACGTTGAGTACCCCCAGGTTGGAATTGGATTTGAGGGCGAAACAGACGAGCGAGTCGACGTCAGCAAGCTCCTGCTGGAATTCGTCCAAAGAGGCTTCAAGCGCGGCGCGTGAATAGATGTAACACGGCGTTCCAAAACGCGCAGCAATGTCGGAAAAGGGGACGTTTTCGGCGTGCAACTGCCCATTCTTGAGAGTAAAGGGTTTCATCAGTCTTGATCTTTGGTCGTGTTAGGATTGGTTTGTGGTGTTGGTGCTGGCGCGCTTGGGGCCTTCTGTGCGGGTGCTGGTGGTGCTTTGATTTGTGGCGGGAGTTGTTGCGGGGCGAGATATAGCGGCCCGCGCGTGCCGCAGGCAGCGAGCGAGAGCAAAGTGATCGACAGGACGCAAGACTTGAAGAGCCAGAGCATTTGATCAACCGTAAATCAGGAATGGTAGCACAGGATGAATGAGAGTGAATTCAACACCCTAACGGATGCCCTGTTAATGTGCATCGAAGGCGGGCTGGAGGCCAGCGATCTGGATCTGGATTTTGCCCGGGTGAATGCCGGCGTCCTGGAAATTGAATTTTCTGACGGCAGCAAGATCATCGTCAATCGCCATGGCGTGATGCAGGAAATGTGGATCGCCGCCCGTTCAGGCGGCTACCATTTTCGTTGGGATGGTACCGGCTGGCACGATACGCGAAGTGGCGACGAGCTGCTGGCAGCTCTATCAACACTGGTTTCAGACCAGGCCGGGGTCCCGTTCTCTCTGTTGTAACGGTCAGTCGACAGGCTTTGAAGTTGAATCCTGCGGCGGTTCGACTTCAACCTCAACCGGCACGTTTTCCTTGTAGAAGAGTTCCTTGGCCGGTCCTTTGCCCGGACTTGGCGTTTCCAGAGCGACGAGGCCTGTGGGTTGCGGCATGAACGATTCTGGAACGTCCTTGAGGACCTTGGACATATAGCCGATCCATGCCGGCAGGGCGGTGGTGCCCCCGGTTTCATTGTTGCCGAGGTTTTTCGGCTGGTCGAAACCCACCCAGGAGCATCCAACAATGGTGCGCTGGTAGCCGCAGAACCAGGCATCAACATGCTCGTTGGTGGTGCCGGTTTTTCCTGCCAGATCGCGCCGCTTGAGGGTGGCTGAGGCGCGCGCAGCGGTGCCATAAATGGTGACATCACGCAGCATGCTGTCCATCAGGTAGGCATTGCGCGGGTCGATGGCCAGCAAGGATTCGTCACCCGCAGCGAGGGGTTGAGCCTGGGCCAGAACCTGTCCTTTTTCGTCAAGGATCTCGCGGACGATATACGGCTGGATACGATATCCGCCATTGGCAAATACCGCGTAGGCCGTGACCATCTGCCATGGAGTGACCGAGCCGGCGCCAAGCGCCATGGTCAGGTAAGGTGGATGCTTGTCGGCATCAAAGCCAAAACGCGTGGCGTAATCCTGAATGAAGTGAACGCCGCTGGCCTGCAGGAGGCGAATTGAAACCATATTCTTGGACTTGGCCAGCGCTGTGCGCAGGCGCATCGCCCCTTCGTACTTACCGTCGTAATTATGGGGTTCCCAGGCCTGGCTTCCAGTGACCGAGGCGGGGAAACTGATCGGGTCGTCGTGAACAATCGAGGCTGGAGTAAAGCCTTTTTCCAGCGCACCCGAATAGATAAAGGGCTTGAAGCTTGAACCCGGCTGGCGCCAGGCCTGCGTCGTGTGATTGAACTTGTTGCGATTAAAGTCGAATCCGCCTACCAGCGAACGTATCGAACCGTTTTGCGGGTCGGCGGAGAGAAAAGCGGACTCAACATCCGGCATCTGGGTGATGCGCCAGTTGTTTTTTTCGTCGGTCTGGACGCGAATTACCGATCCGCGACGCAGGCGCTTGTTTGCTGGGGCTTTGTCGTCCATCATGCGGGCGGAAAATTTCAGCCCGTCGCCAGTGATTTTGACGATCTCGCCCCCGCGCATGTAAGCGCGAATCTGTTTGGCATCGGCCTCCAGAATGATGGCCGGATGCAGATCCTGCGAATCATGAAAGTCCTGCAACAAAACATCCAGCGATTCATCCTGTTCTGACTTGATCTCGGCCATTTCGACAAATGCTTCGGCACCACGGTAGCCGTGGCGCCGGTCATAATCGAGGACGTTACGGCGCAAGCTGCTATACGCCGCCTCCTGGTCGCTCTTCAGGATGGTGGTGTAAACGCGCAAACCTCGGGTATAAACATCTTCCGGAAAACGTTCAGCCGCCATCTGCCGTGCCATTTCAGCAACAAATTCGGCGTGGACGGCAAACTCGTTGGTGTCGCGCTTGACGATCAAGGTCTGCTTCAAGGCTTCATCGTGCTGTTTCGCGTCAATAAACCCGAGTTCATGCATGCGGCGTAATACATATTGCTGGCGCAGGCTGGCGCGTTTCGGATTGACCACCGGGTTAAATGCCGAGGGCGCTTTCGGCAATCCGGCGAGCATGGCGGCTTCAGCGGTGCTCAGTTCCTTGAGCGATTTGCCGAAATAGATTTGTGCCGCCGCAGCGAAGCCGTAAGCGCGTTGCCCCAGATAAATCTGGTTGATATACAACTCAAAAATCTGATCCTTGCTGAGGTTGTTCTCGATCTTGAAGGACAGGAGGGCTTCATAGAGTTTGCGTGCGTATGTTTTTTCCGAAGACAGGAAAAAATTCTTGGCGACCTGTTGCGTAATGGTCGAAGCGCCTTGGCGCTTGCCTCCGCCGAGAAAGTTGCTCAGCGCCGCTCTGACAACGCCTTGAGCATCAATCCCATTGTGCTGGTAAAAGCGTTCGTCCTCTGCTGCCAGGATGGCCTGCTTCATGACATCGGGGACGTCCTGGAAGTTGACGACCGCGCGCCGCTCTTCGCCGAATTCACCAATGAGGAAGCCATCGGCGGTGAAAACCCGCAAGGGGATTTTCGGTCGATAATCGGTCAGGATTTCAAGCGAAGGCAGGTTCGGATAGGTCAGTACCAGAACGGTTGCAGCCAGGGCAATGGCCATCGCAACCAGCCCGGCAATGAAAAATATCGGATAAAGAATCCAGCGGGAAACGTCAGGCAAGGGGCTGTCCGGAATAAAGGAGAATGCGTGATTATAAACGTAGCCCGGCTGTGCCCGGGAAACTATGAGATTTGGGAGAGGTTGGGATGAAAAATTACTTTACACGCCCAATAGTTGTTGCTAGCATCTAAAGTAGATTATCTATATCTACGCTAACTACTAATTATTCAAGGGTTTTTTTCGGCGAGGAGTGGCATTTTGCAACTCGATCTATCGATTTTTAATCCCAAGGCTCGCTCCCTGATAGGCGTCGATATTAGTTCGTCGGCAGTCAAGATGGTGGAACTGGCGAGCGACGGGAAAAACGGATATCGCGTCGAGCGCTACACGATCGAAGTGTTGCCGAGGGATGCGATCGCCGACGGCAATGTGGTCAATCTGGAAGCGGCGGCTGAAGCCGTGCGTCGTGCCTGGAAAAAAATGGCTACCTCGACAAGGCAGGTGGCCATTGCACTCCCGGCCTCGCATGTCATTACCAAGAAAATTATTTTGGCTGCTGGGCAGCGGGAAGAAGAACTTGAGCTTCAGGTGGAATCCGAGGCCAACCAGTACATTCCTTTTGCGCTGGAAGAAGTCAACCTGGATTTTCAGATTGTCGGCCCGGCTCCTTCCTCGCCTGATGAAATTGAGGTGCTGATTGCCGCGTCGCGCAAGGAAAAGGTCGAGGATCGGGTCGCCGTGGTTGAATCGGCCGGGCTGAAGCCGATGGTCATGGACGTTGAGTCCTATGCTGTGCTCTCTGCCTTCGAGTTGATCGAAAAGCAGCTTCCTGGTGGCGGCAAAGGGCAGATCATTGCGCTGGTGGACGTCGGGGCCAATGTGATGAATCTGACGGTGTTGCGCAATGGCCAGCAGCTTTACGTGCGCGAACAGGCTTTTGGCGGGAATCAGCTGACGCAGGATATTGCCCGCCTGTTCGGGATGTCTTTCGAAGAGGCTGAGGCCGAAAAGCGGCGAAATAATTTACCCGAGAACTACGAGCCCGAACTTCTCCAGCCTTTTGTGGAAAGCATGGCCTTGGAGGTGTCGCGCGCCCTGCAGTTCTTTTTCACCTCGACTCAGTTTACTCAGGTCGACCACATCGTTCTTGCCGGCGGGTGTGCTGTTCTGCCCGGAGCCGACGAAGTAGTGGCGTCGCGTACCCAAATCAATACCATTATCGCCAATCCATTTGCCGATATGGTGTTGTCTGATCGGGTGCGGGCTAAGAGTCTACTGACCGACGCATCGTCGTTAATGGCCGCGTGCGGTCTTGCGCTGCGGAGGTTCGACGAATGATACGCATCAACCTTCTGCCGCACCGCGAAGAAAAGCGTCGTGCACGACGCCAGCAGTTTTATGCGTTGTTCGGCATGGTCTCGATACTGGCTGCGCTGATCGTATTTCTGGGGTACTCGGTTATTGAAGGGTATATCTCGGCGCAGGAGTCCAAAAATGGATTTCTGCGCAAGGAAATTGCCCTGCTCGACAAGGATATCGAGCAAATCACACGGCTCAAGGAGCAAACCCAGGCCTTGCTGGCGCGCAAGCAAGTTATCGAGTCTTTGCAGCGCGACCGGGCCGAGGCTGTGCGTCTGCTAGGAGAACTGGTCAGGCAGATGCCTGAAGGGGTTTATATCCGTTCGCTAAAACAGGATGGTGTCACCATCTCAATGGTCGGTTACGCACAATCCAATGCACGGGTGTCTGCACTGATGCGAAATATTGAGGCCTCGTCCTGGCTGGAAAAGCCGCTGTTGATTGAAATAAAGGCTGTAGTTCTGGATAAGCGCCGGCTTAATGAATTCAGCCTTAACGCGATGCTCAAGCGCGAGGCTATTGTGGAAGGGGGGAGGAGATGAAGAGCTTTTCTGCTCCCAGTATCGATTTCAAGCGGGTTCTCGATGATTTCAAGAATCTGAATCCTCAGGACGTCGGGGCGTGGCCTGTCGTTCCGCGAGTTGCCGCGCTGGTCGGGCTATTTGTCTTTATTCTCCTGGCCGGCTGGTGGTTCGTCTGGAATGATCAGATCGATGCACTCAGCGCGCGCGAGCAGGATGAGATCAAACTCAAGGATGAATATGTAGTCAAAAAAGGACAGGCCATCAATCTGGATCTCTACACCCAACAGCTCAACGAGATTGACCGCTCGTTTGGCGCCCTGCTCAAGCAGTTGCCCAACAAGTCAGAGGTGGAGTCGTTGCTGATTGAGATCAACCAATCCGGTATGGGTCGAGGGCTGCAATTCGAGCTGTTCAAACCAGGGCAGGAGGTCAGCAAGGATTTCTACGCAGAATTGCCGATCAATGTCCGGTTAACCGGGAGCTACCACGATTTTGGTGCTTTTGCCGGGGATATTGGAAGACTCTCAAGAATCGTTACACTGAACAATATTTCGATTGCTCCGGGGCCGCAGGGTGCATTGGTCATGGATGCTGTGACCAAAACATTCCGTTATCTCGACGATGAAGAACTCGCTGCCAAGAAGAGGGCGGCGCAGGCCGCCAAGGGTGGAAAGAAATGAGACGCTTGGTCGTAGTGTTGCTGTGCACTGTTTTTGCGGCCTGTTCCAGTGACGAACATGGTGACTTGCGGCAGTGGATGAATGAAGCTTCGAAAGGTGTTAAGGGAAGAATTCCTCCTCTGCCACAAGTCAAACCCTATGAGCCGGTTCCTTACGATGC
>JBAXHE010000039.1:0-26317 GCA_037139055.1 Betaproteobacteria bacterium
ATCCTGGCCATGCTGACTTACCTGAAGGCCATTTCCATTCTCGGCACCGAGCGTGCCGCCGCCTTTCTCGCCCTGGTTCCGATCGTCACCGGAATTCTGGCCGTACCCTTGCTCGACGAACCCTTGACCGGCTGGCTACTCAGCGGGTTGTTCTTTGTTTCGCTCGGTTCATTCATCGCCTCACGCTTTGGCGCCACCCCCAACAGGAGTTGATCCATGCAGAATTTCATTTTTCATAACCCGACCCGCATCCTCTTCGGCGCTGGCCGTATTGCCGATCTGGCCCGAGAAATTCCGGCTCAGGCCCGCGTCCTGATCACCTACGGCGGCGGCAGCATCCTCAATAACGGTACGCTGGCTGAAGTCAAAGCTGCACTCAAGGATTTCACCCTCTTCGAGTTTGCCGGAATCGAACCCAATCCGACCTACGAAACCCTGATGCAGGCGGTCGAACTGGCACGCCGCGAAAAAATCGACTTCCTGCTGGCCGTCGGCGGCGGATCGGTGATCGACGGGACCAAATTCATTGCCGCGGCGATTCCCTTTACCGGCGACCCGTGGGACATTCTGGCCAAGCGCGCCAAGGTCAGTAGCACCATTCCTTTCGGCAGTGTCCTCACGCTCCCGGCCACCGGTTCGGAAATGAACAATGGCGCAGTCATCACCAAGCGCTCGACGAACGACAAGCTGGCCTTTTCGCACCGTCTGCTGTTCCCGTGTTTTTCAGTACTCGACCCAACCCGGACCTACACCCTACCCCCGCGCCAGATCGCCAACGGAGTTGTTGATGCGTTCATTCACATCACCGAGCAGTACCTGACCGCGCCGGTCGACGCCAAGGTTCAGGATCGCTTTGCCGAAGGCCTGCTGCTGACGCTGATCGAGGAGGGGCCAAAAGCCCTGCTCGAACCTGAGAATTACGCCGTCCGTGCCAATCTGATGTGGACCGCCACCATGGCCCTGAACGGACTGATCGGTGCCGGCGTCCCGAACGACTGGGCAACGCACATGCTCGGCCACGAACTCACCGCGCTGCATGGCCTTGATCACGCGCAAACGCTGGCCGTTATTCTGCCGGCCATGCTCCAGGTCAGGCGCGAGGAAAAACGCGAGAAGTTGCTGCAGTATGCCGAGCGGGTCTGGGGCTTACACGCTGACGACGATGAAGCACGCATTGACCTGGCCATCGAACACACCCGGCTGTTCTTCGAATCGCTGGGCGTGGCGACGCGCCTTGCGGACTACGGCATCGGCAAGGACGCCATCCCGGCCCTGCTCGCCCAGCTCGAACGGCACGGCATGGTCACCCTCGGAGAAAACGGTGCCTTAACCCTGGACGGTTCGCGCCAGGTGTTTGAAATGGCGCTCTAATTGACCGTGCTTATGTTCAAGAGCGGAATGCCATGAGAATTGCCGTCATGGGGGCTGGCTCGGTTGGCTGCTACTACGGCGGAATGCTCTCGCGAGCCGGCCACGAGGTGGTTCTGATCGGGCGCCCCCAGCACATCGAAGCGATTCGCCGCCATGGACTGCAGATGGACACGCAAACCTTCCATGAACAAGTCGCGCTAAAGGCCAGCACCGACGCCAGCAGCGTCAAGGGAGCGGAACTCGTTCTTTGTTGCGTCAAATCAACCGACAGCGAAATTGCCGCAGCGGAAATGGCCGCACACCTCGACTCCGAGGCGATGATCCTGAGTTTGCAAAATGGCGTGGACAATGCGCAGCGACTGGGAAAACAGATCAACCGCGAGGTGATTCCGGCAGTGGTTTATGTAGCCACGGAAATGGCCGGCCCAGGTCATCTCAAGCATCATGGACGCGGCGAACTGGTGATCGGCCCCTCGAAGGTCAGCGGCAAACTGCAGCATCTGTTTTCGGCCGCCGGAGTGCCCATCGAGATTTCCGACAATGTCGTCGGCGCGCTGTGGGCTAAACTGATCCTCAATTGCGCCTACAACGCCCTGTCGGCGATTACCCAGCTACCCTACGGAAAACTGGTCAAGGGCCAGGGGGTCGAAGCCGTGATGCGCGATGTGGTGCGCGAATGCCTCGCCGTTGCTCAAGCCGACGGGATCACGGTTCCGGGTGAACCCTGGGAAGCCGTCGAGCATATCGCACGCAGCATGCCCAAACAGTGCTCATCGACGGCTCAGGATCTGGCGCGCGGAAAACGCAGCGAGATTGATTACATCAACGGACACGTCCTGCAGCGCGGGGATGAACTGGGCATTCCCACCCCGGTGAACCGGACCTTGCACACCCTCGTCAAGTTACTCGAAAGCCGCTCAGCGCCTTGACAACGAACTATTCCGACAATTACCGCTAGAGATCAATCATGGTTCCCATTACTGCCTTACAACGCACCTTCCGCATGCAATTCAACGGCGAAACGGCCACCTGTTTTACGCTCGATCGTTATCACAAGCAGTACATCGTCACCGCCCGTCATGCGCTACCCGACATCGGCAAATACATCACCATTCAGTTGCAACACGAGGGGGTATGGAAGGACCTCGATTGTCGGGTGGTCGGCAACGCCCCCGGCGAAGTCGATATCTCCGTACTGGCCCCGCCGCACGCCATATCCCCGTCGGACCCCTTTGAACCGACAACGAAACATCTCCAACTCGGGCAAGACACCTTCTTCCTCGGCTTCCCGTATGGGCTGCATGCTGAAGTCGGCGATATGAACGCCAGCTTTCCCTTGCCGCTGGTCAAGAAAGCCTGCGTCTCGATGCTCTCACTGGGTCCGAAAGATACTCATTTTGTCTTGCTCGACGGACATAACAACCCGGGGTTTTCCGGCGGCCCGGTCATTTACTCGCCACCGGGGAGTAACGCGGTATGCGTCGCAGGCGTCGTCGCCGGATATTCCTATGTCTGGGACAAGGTGTTTCTCGGTGACAACGAGACCGACATGACGGTCAGGTACAACACCGGGATTATCACCGCGTACTCGATCGATTACGCCCTTGACCTAATTCGCACCAACCCCCTCGGTGCGAGTCTGGATTAAGCGATCAGGAGCACCAGGAGAGCATCAGCGAATATCCGCTGATGCCGAGAACGATAGTCCCCAGCACATGCAGGATCGGCCGCCAATAGCTGGTTTGGTACTGCTGCCGCCCCGGAAGACGCGACTGGCGCGTGGCCTCGACCCAGTTGATCACTTCGCCGAGCGTAAAGATGCAGGCCATGGCGAAAATGAACAATCCGATGATGATCGTCGCCAGTTGCCCTTCTCCGGTATGACAGGAAAAGTTCATCTGCAGTTGCCCGCGGGTCAGCGGATCAAAGCCGGTGGCCAGACGAATACCCGCTGCGGCGATAAGCAGAAAAGCCAGGATGACCGCACTGTAAATCCAGAAATCCCGGGTACGGATTAACTGCCCAAAGGTACTGAGCTGTGATCTTAATTCTCTGAAAAACTCTGCAATCATGCGTGACCCACTCCGATAAATGATGGTGACCTCTTTGCCTTATTTAAACACAAAACCATCATATATCACGAGTTCACCTGAGGAGAGAGCTTTCTAAATCGCTAACCAAAGGTAGCGTCAGTTCGACACGTAAGCCACCCAGGGGAGAATCGCCAAGCCTGACTTCACCACCGTAAAGCTGTGCCAGATCGCCAACGATCGCCAAACCGAGACCGGATCCAGAAACCCGTTCATCAATGCGCGCGCCCCGAGTCAGCACGCGTTCGCGGGCGTCTTCAGCAATCCCGCAGCCATCGTCGTCAATGGTCACGCAGAGCTTGTCGCCGAATGCTGACAGATAAATCTCGATGCGTTGCCGCGCCCACTTGCAGGCATTATCCAGCAGGTTGCCGAGCAGCTCTTGCAGATCCTGTTCTTCGCCACGAAAAACCAGCGCCGCAGGCGACGGATGTACGATTAGCTGGAGATTCCGCTCGGCATGAATCCGTTGCATCACGCCCAGCAGTCCTTCGAGCACCGGCAAGACAGCCGTACGCACCCCGGGCAGCGATAGCGATGCAGCCACACGTGATCGACTGAGGTGATAATCGATTTGCACTCGCGCCACCTCCACCTGTTCGGCAACCACCTGCACCAGATCGTCTTGTTTCCCCTGCGCTGCATTGGCCATCACGCTGAGCGGCGTTTTCAGCGCATGCGCCAGATTCCCTGCCAGCTTGCGCGCGCGATCGACGCCTTCAGAATTCTGCTGCAGAACACTATTGAATTCTTCGACCAGTGGCTGGACTTCGCCGGGAAATTGTCCGGCAAGTCGCGGCGATTTCCCATTGCGAACGTCGGCCAAAGCCTCTTGCAAACGTTTCAGCGGCGCCATGGCGATCAGCACCTGGATCAGCGCAACCAACGCGAGAGCGCCGCCGAGCAGGCCGAGCGCCAGCCACAACAGTCCGTTGAATCGTTCGACCGGCTCGCGCATCTGGCGTTCGTCGGCGGCGATCAGCAGACGAAATTTTCGCCCCGAAAACTCTGCGGACTCATCGACGCGAACCACCCGCTCAACGACGCCCAGCCAGGTATCCCGGGGCCCAACGAGGCGATGCTGATGCACCTCGCCATCGTCCTGCCGGTCCGGAGGAAGTCGGAGTACATCGTCCCACAGTGAGCGCGAACGCAACAACCCCTTGCCCATTTCGGGTGAGTCACTATAGGCTTCGATCTGCCAGTAGAGTCCCGAATAGGGTTTGCTGAAACGCGGGTCGCTCTGGGCGCCCGAAAGGAACGGTGCCCCCGCGGCATTCACCCCAAGATGCGCGGTCAACTGGTCGAGGTGAGTCACCAACTCGGCGTTGAATTGCATCGCCACATGCTGACGGAACAGGCCACTCAGCACCCACCCGGCGATCACGATGGCGGCGGCGATCCACACCAGCGTACCGAGCAGCAGACGCAGCCGCAACGAGCCGCGCAAAGGCATTGCCGACCCTCGCTGCACCTCTTTCAACACGGCACCACGAGTCGATAGCCCAGACCGCGAACGGTTTCAATCACGCCCTCGGGCAGTTTCTTGCGCAGGCGGGCAATGAAGACTTCGACGGTATTCGAATCACGATCGTAATCCTGAGCATAAATGTGCTCGATCAAGTCACTGCGCGAGACCACCACGCCGGGATGGTGCATCAGATAGTCGAGCACTCGGAACTCATGGCTGGTCAGCAGCAGCCCCTGCCCGGCCACCGACACCTGACTATGACGCGTATCGAGAACGATCTCGCCGCATACCAGTTCGGCACTGGCGTGACCGCCCGAACGACGAATCAGGGCACGCACCCGCGCCAGCAATTCCTGCATATGAAAGGGCTTGGTCAGATAGTCGTCAGCACCGGCGTCGATCCCGGCGACTTTCTCGTGCCAGTTATCGCGTGCGGTCAGGATCAGCACCGGCATTTTGCGGCCGGCAGACCGCCATTTTTTGAGCACCGTCAGGCCATCCATCTGCGGCAAGCCCAGATCGAGGATCACTGCATCAAAAGGCTGACGTTCGTCGTCGCCGAGAAAGTGCGCATCGACACCGTTGTTTGCCGTATCCACCGCATAACCGGCGCCTTTCAGCGCCTCGCTCAGCTGAGCGGCGATACTCGGCTCATCCTCTACAACCAGAACCCGCATACGGTCTCTCTCCCGACACTTAGATCACCAACTGCGTTTTTCGCCATTCTCACGGCGCTCAATAATACTGCCGTCACGCGCATCGATGAGAAGTTTGGTCAGCGCACCGCCCTGTCGCAACAGTTTTATTTCGTAAACCCAGCGACCTTTCTTGTGCTCCAGATCGACCTCCAGAACACGGCCTGGCGTATCTCTTTCCACTTTTTCCAGCACTCCTCTTAGCGGCAGAATCTCACCGGACTCCAGCGCATTAAGGGCACGATCATGGTCGCTGCGCTCATCGGCGAAAAGCGGCTGGGCAAGCATCGCGCAAGCCAACAGTGCAAACGCCAGAGCCCTTATCGGTTGACCTATTGAATTCATTACCACTCCCAAGCAGTTGCTTCCACTATCGTTTTACCCCAGCCATCCTGAACGGCAGATGAACAAGCCATTCAGCTCATGTTCAGCCAGTCCATTGCAGAGTATGCCCAAGCCATCCCACTCCTGCCAAAGGAAACACCTTGAAACTGACCATGACCTGCCTACTCACCGTCCTACTGCTGCCGTTTACGGCCAGTGCAGCAGGACGCGACGATCTCCTGAACACCTATGCAGCGGCAGCCAAAGCGGCTTCTTCTGCCTATTCCGGCTTTTCACCAGCACGCGGCGAGAAACTGCACAGCACTCAATTCGCCACGGGGAAGGCAGAAACGCCGTCGTGTACGACCTGTCATGCCGCAAATCCCCGCCTTGGCGGACGCACCCCGAGCGGCAAGGTGATTGAGCCGCTCGCCGTATCCGTCAATCAGGCTCGATACAGCGACCCGCTCAAGGTCGAAAAATGGTTCCGGCGCAATTGTATTGAGGTACTCGGCCGGGAATGTACGCCGCTGGAAAAAGGCGACTGGCTCAGCACCATGATCAGCCAATAAGGAGCATCAACCATGAACATACCTTTACGTCCTATCGCTCTGGCACTCATTACCTTGGTTTTTTCGTTCACCTTTCTCCAGCGGGCGCAGGCCGGCGGAGGACATTTCTTTGCTCCTGTCACCGACACCGTCGTCAAAGCCGAATGCGGCAGTTGCCATCTGGCGTATCCTCCGTCGATGCTGCCGTCTCGCTCATGGACTCTGATTATGGCCGACCTGAAGAAACATTTCGGCGACGACGCGAGCCTCGATGCGGCGACCACCGAGCGGATCGCCCGCTATCTCAACGACAACGCCGCCGACACCGGCGGACAGCGCTTCGGAAGAAAACTGCTACGCGGGGTATCGCTTGAGAACCCGACGCTACGCATCACCGAACTGCCTAAATGGGTCAGCGAGCATCGCAAAATTTCACCGGGCGAATGGAAGCGCAAGGACGTTGTCAGCAAAACCAACTGCGTCGCCTGTCACGCTGACGCCGAACGAGGATATTTTAATGAATAGGATCATCAGCATTGATCGTCGCATGACGATCATTCTGGCCGGTTTTCTTGCCGTGGTTTTGGCATCCGGTCTGAGCAGCATGGCGTCAGCGAAATTTCCAGCAGCCAGTGACGCCCTGTGGATCGCCCGTCAGCAGGGGCTCTATCTTTCCGGCCTGATGTCGATCGCGCTGATGTCGCTATGCATGCTGCTCGCGCTGCGTCCGACCTGGCTTGAAACACCGCTCGGCGGACTCGACCGGATTTACCGTATGCACAAGTGGGCCGGCATCCTCGCCGTCAGTTTTGGCGCCCTGCACTGGCTGCTCAAGGAATCGAGCGGACTCATCGCGGCAATGATTGGCAAGACAGGGCGGGTACCCAAATTCAAGTATGACGGCTTGCTCGAAGTCCTCCGCGAATTCGGCAAGGATATGGGCGAACCGGCCCTCTACATCGCCCTGGTGATGATCGCCATCGCCCTATGGCGCCGTTTCCCCTATCACCTCTGGCGCCACCTGCATCGCCTGATGCCGATACTGTATCTGATGCTGGCCCTGCATTCAGCCGTACTGGCGCCATCGGCACTGCTCTCCTCTCTGGGCTTCTGGACCCAGCCGGCCGGCCTGATGCTGGCGGTCTGCCTGACCATCGGAGTCATCGCCAGCCTCATTTCGCTGAGCGGGATGATCGCTCAGCATCGCCGGATCAAAGCCCATATTATTGAGATCAAGCAGCACAATGACATCTGTGAAATCACCTGTCAGCTGGACAAAACCTGGGATAAGCCATGCCCTGGACAATTTGCTTTCATTTCCTTCAACCGACTGGAAGGGGCGCACCCCTTTACTATTGCGGGTACCGATCAAGGCCTTCGGACAATCACTTTCTGCATCAAGGCGCTCGGCGATTTCACGCGCAAACTCCCAGAACACGTCAAGGTCGGCCAAGTGGTCACTATCGAAGGACCCTACGGCCGCTTCCAGCTCAACCGTCTCAATCCGCGTCGTCAGCAGATCTGGATCGCTGGCGGCATCGGGATAACGCCTTTTCTGGCCTGGCTCGAAGCGCTGCAAGTCGAGCCTGAAAAAGCCCCGGAGGCCGAACTCCACTACTGTACTCGAGACCGTGACGAGGATCCTTTTGCCAGTCGTTTGCAGGCCCTTTGCGCCGCCCTGCCGGGAATCCGTTTATTCATCCACAGCGCACGTCACGGTAATACCCTCAGCGCCGACACCCTGAAAGCAGGATCGGCTGGCAAGAAGCAAACCGAAATTTGGTTTTGCGGCCCCAGCGGACTCGCCGAGGCGCTGAAAAAAGGACTGAGGAATATTTCAAGCGGTCGCCTATATTTTCATCAAGAGGCTTTCGAGATGCGCTAAGCTCGGTGTTCTGAGACCCGTTGCCCTTTGGTTTTGTTTTCCCGCCATGAGAACCGCAAACCCGCCGCCCCACTCCCTCACCCGCTACGCCTGGCTGTCGATCGGCACGGCACTGTCCACCATTCTGTTGAAAACGGTGGCCTGGCAGATGAGCGGATCGGTCGGCCTGTTGTCCGATGCCATCGAATCTCTGGTCAACCTGGCTGGCGCGCTGATGGCACTGTGGATGCTGACCTTAGCCGCCCAGCCGGCGGATCAGAGCCACCCCCACGGCCACGGCAAAGCCGAATATTTTTCCAGCGCTTTCGAAGGCACGCTGATTCTTCTGGCGGCTTTGAGCATTGGCTATACGGCGATTCTTCGCCTGCTCAACCCGCAGCCACTTGAAGCGGTGGGATTCGCTCTGATCGTTTCGGCTCTGGCCTCTATCCTCAATTTCGCGACAGCGCGCTGCCTGCTCCGCGCCAGCAATCGCTACCACTCGATCACGCTGGAAGCAGACGCGCATCACCTGCTGACCGATGTATGGACCTCGCTCGGGGTCATCGTCGGCGTCGCTCTGGTCGTCCTCACCGACTGGCTCTGGCTCGATCCGGTCATTGCCCTGCTGGTGGCGGTCAACATCGTGTGGACCGGTTACCGTCTGGTGCGGCGCTCTGCCGACGGATTGATGGACAGTTCGTTGCCTGCAGAACAGCTGTTGCAGATCGAAAACCTGCTGGCCGACTACCGGGGGCAGGGGCTGAAATTCCATGCGCTGCGCACGCGTCAGTCGGGAAGCCGTACCTTCATTACCCTGCACGTTCAGGTCCCGGGGCACTGGTCAGTGCAACAGGGTCACGACCAGACCAAACGGATCGAAGCGGCGATCCATCAAACCATGTGGAATGCGGACATCACCACTCACCTTGAACCGCTCGAAGAGCCATCCTCAGCAAGTTCTACGGAAAGCAAGCCAGACCAGGAAATGAACCAGGCGCCGGATTCCTGATCACGATAAATGGGCAGAGCAGCCAGGGGAATCCCCTTGATTCACCCACCTGCCCCTTGCCACCCTCTGGCGAATGCTGCTATATGCTCCCTCACACACTTTCAGCAGCACACCTACGGAACCCTCATGTCAATTGAACACTTCATCGCCGGCAAGGACACCTCACTCGAATCATCAATCAGCCGCATGCAGGAAAAACTGCAGCACCTCGGATTTCAGCTCGAGGAGCGCTCCTGGCTCAATCCGGTGGACGGCATCTGGTCGGTACATATCCGCGACCGTGACTGCCCGCTCTTATTTACCAACGGCAAGGGCGCCTCGCAACTGGCCGCACGCGCCAGCGCCCTCGGCGAATTCCTCGAGCGGCTCTCGTGCAATTATTTCTGGACGCATTACCACCTCGGTGGACAATTTGCTGCCAACCGTTTCACCCATTTTCCGCAGGAGCGCTGGTTCCCGCTTGATCTCACGGCGGATGATTCTCGCCCATGGCCGGAGGAACTGCTGACGCCGGGCTTGCAGGCTTTCTACAATCCCGAGCAGAGTATTGATGCGGAAATGCTGGTCGACCACAACTCCGGCAATAGCGAACGCGGCATCTGTGCCCTGCCCTTTACCCGCTTGAACGACGGTGTATCTATCTGGTTCCCGGTGAACATCATCGGCAATCTCTACGTCAGCAACGGCATGGCCGCCGGAAACAGCCTTGAAGAAGCCCGGGCACAGGCGCTTTCGGAGGTTATCGAGCGGCACATCAAATTCCGCATTATCAGTGAAGGGCTGTGCCTGCCGGAAGTCCCTGACGAGGTGATTGCCCGTTATCCGAACATCGCTACCGGCATCGCGGCGCTGCGTGCCGCCGGTTTTGGCATTCTGGTCAAGGATGCTTCGCTTGGCGGCCAGTACCCGGTGATGAACGTCACCCTGCTCAATCCCCAGGACCAAGGCTGCTTTTCCAGCTTTGGCGCGCATCCGCGCTTTGAAATCGCTCTTGAGCGCGCGCTCACCGAACTGCTGCAAGGCCGCGCCCTCGATGCGCTGGGCGGTTTTCCCGAGCCGGGTTTCGATCTCGATGAAATCGCCAGTTCGCCCAATCTGGAAATCCACTTCGTCGATTCGAGCGGAATCCTCAGCTGGAATTTCCTCGGCGACACCCCGGATTTCGAATTCTGCGACTGGAATTTCAGCACCACCACCGCCGAAGACTACGCCTGGCTGATCGACCTGATCCACGCCGAAGGCTTTGACATCTACGTCGCCGACACCACCCATCTTGGCGTCTATGCCTGCCGGATCATCATTCCCGGAATGTCCGAGATCTACCCGATCGACGACCTGGAGTACGAGAACAACAGCTTCGGCAATGCCATCCGCGAAGCCATTCTTTACCTGCCCGAACTCGACGACGAGGAATGCTCCGATCTGCTCGACACGCTGAACGATTCCAGCATTGCCGACGAGCGCCCGGTGGCTGCACTGATCGGTCTGGCTGCCGACCCGGGTTCGTTCTGGGAAGATCTGCGGGTCGGCGAACTAAAAACCCTGCTGGCCCTGTCCATCGGCAATGAAGCCGCGATTCGCGAAGGCTGCGACTGGATTCACCATTTCGCCCAGATCAGCCCGGATCGACGCCTGGTCTACCGCTGCATCGACAGCCTGCTCAAGTTATGCGACTCCGGCGAATACGACGCGTATCGCCAGGCCCTCGAAAGCCTCTACGGCATAGCAACGCTGAACCAGGCCGAAAAGCTGCTGACCCGCGAACAGCGTTTCTTCGGCATTCCCGCGCCAGGTAACGATTTCACCGGGTGCACCATGCACCTTAGCCTGCTTGAAGCCTACGCCAAAGTACACCAACAACATAACCAGGAGGCCTGATGACTTACGAAGAACACCTTGACGAAGTCACTACCCTGCTCACCGAGATTTTCACTCTGAGCGACGAAACTGCTGTTGATATTGTCATGCGCGCGCAGGCGGATGATTTTTTCAGTGGGCACGACGATGATCCGGCAATCTGCACGCAGGAACGCGCCGAAGCGGATGCCCGCGCGGTGTTCAAGATATACAAGTCGGCCAAGGGGACACGTCGGCCGGCGTCGTAAATTCCAGGGGGTGTTGCTGCTTCAGGAAACGCGCGGCACCTTGGCCAGCAGCACCTTCATGTCGGCGTCTTCAAGTGAGGAAAGCAGGACCAGGCCGGCGCGCAGCAGTTCGCTTTTCTTGATCTCTACGCCCTCGGCCTGCAGGCGCTTCTTCAGTTCCACCAAGTAGGCATACTCGACTTCGGGGAAAGTAAAACAGTCGCGGACGACGGCGTTGCGCTTGAGCTTCTTGTCGAGCGGACGCGGAAAGGCTTTCGACAGACGCTTGCGCTTATTGCCCGACGCTTCCTTGGCTTCCGGAGTACCGACGGGCAGCGTGTTCGCCTTGCCAGCAGGTTTGGCGACTGCTTTGGCGACAACAGGAACGGTTTTCGCGGGTGTTTTTCTGACAACTGGCATATTCATCTCCTTATCGTGACGACGAATCGTCATCTTCGATCAGTGCGATCGCGTCGGCGGAAATTCCTTCTTCGCGACCGACAAAACCCAGACGCTCGGCGGTCTTGGCTTTGACGTTAATACAACTCTCCGGCACCTGCAAATCTTCAGCAATGCATGCCACCATCTGCGGAATGTGCGGCGCCATTTTCGGACGCTGGGCATTGATCGTCGAATCGACATTGACGATGCGCCATCCGGCGCCAGCAAGCAAGGCCCGGGTGGCCCGCAGCAGCACCCGGCTGTCGGCACCGCGATAGCGTTCGTCGGTATCGGGAAAATGTCGCCCGATGTCACCCATGGCCGCTGCACCGAGCAGCGCATCGATGATCGCATGCAACAGAACATCGGCGTCCGAATGCCCCATCAGGCCGAATTCATGCGGTATTTCAATGCCGCCGATGATCAGTTTTCGTCCCGCCACCAAGGCATGAATATCGCCTCCCTGGCCAATACGAATCATGTTTTTCTCCCTTGTAAAATCAGTTCAGCCAGCCGCAGGTCGGCAGGGAAAGTCACCTTGAGATTGGTCGCATCGGCGCGCACCAGTCGCGGTTTCAGACCACACGCCTCGATCGCCCCGGCCTCATCGGTCACTGAAGAGTTACCGCTTAAGGCGCGGCTCAGCAACGCATAACGAAACATCTGCGGGGTTTGCGCCTGCCACAGACCATCTCGCGGCTCGGTCGCGGCGACCCGTTGCTGCGCATCTGAGCGTTTCAGCGTATCGGCAACCGGAACGGCGAGAAGCCCGCCAACCGGATCATCGGCCAACTGATCAAACAAATCGGCCAGCATCGCCTGCGACAGGCACGGCCGGGCGGCATCATGGACCAGCACCCAATCGTCGTCGGCCAGATCACCCACAGCGGCTTGCAGCCCATTGGCCACGCTTTCGGCCCGGCTTGCGCCGCCGCAGAAAACCACCTTCAGCTTGTCGCCAAGATCAGACCAGTCATATTCACTCCACCAATCATCGCCGGGCGAGAGCACAACCCACACGCCATCAATCCGCTCACAACGGCAAAGTGTTTCCAGGGCGTGATAAATTAGTGGCCGACCGGCCAGCTCAAGGTACTGCTTGGGACGCTCGGCGCCAAAGCGCGAACCGCTTCCGGCCGCCGGGACAAGGGCATAATGATGTGACATGTACTCATTCTAGCGGAAACTCAAAGCAAGCGCCCCGCTTGCCTTACTCCCCCCCCTCTCATATAGTGGAAGAGGAGGTGTCCTCTGATGAGCATGCGCATTCGTTTTCCTGCCGTTGCCGGGTCGTTCTATCCGGAGTCAAGCACTGAGCTGAGACTTGAAATTGCGCAGCTGCTTGCGGCGGTCCCGACTGGTCTCGCTTTACACCCCAAAGCCATCATCGTCCCGCACGCCGGCTATGTCTATTCGGGTCCGATTGCCGCCAGCATTTACGCCCGCCTGGCCGGACTGCGAAGTACTATCCGTCGAATCATCCTGCTTGGCCCGACGCATCGTGTCGCCGTTGAGGGTTTGGCGCTGCCCTCATGCGAGGCATTTTCAACGCCGCTCGGCGCAGTGCCGATTGACCTGCAGGCGGTTGCTGAAATCAGGGATCTGCCGCAAATCGTCTTAAGTGACAGCGCCCACGCCCACGAACACTCGCTGGAAGTCCAGCTGCCTTTTTTGCAGTCGCTGTTCGACGAGTTCACCCTGATTCCTCTTGCTGTCGGCCACACGCCTCCGGAAGCCGTCGCCGAAGTCATCGAACGCCTGTGGGGCGACGATGAAACGCTGATCGTGGTCAGCTCCGATCTCTCCCACTACCTGCCCTATGAGGTGGCCAAAAGCACCGACGCGCAGACCGCGCAACAGATCATGACATTCAAACCCTTGCTTAGCCATCACCAGGCCTGTGGAGCCACGCCGATCAATGGACTGCTGCAGGTCGCCCGGGCGCACCAGTTGCACGTGAAAATGATCGACCTGCGCAACTCGGGCGATACCGCCGGTGACACCTCGCGTGTCGTCGGTTATGGAGCCTTTGCCTTTTTCGAGAAAGAACACTATGCCCATTGCCCCCCTCGGACGGGCGTTGCTAATCATTGCCCGCAACGCCATATGCAAGCAGCTGGGGCAAGAAGCCCGCACCATCATGCCGCACCCGGCATTGTCACAACCGGCCGCCACCTTCGTCACGCTGATGAAAAACCATCAACTCCGCGGCTGTATCGGCAGCCTTGAGGCGTATCGCCCCCTGTCCATCGATGTCGCTGAAAACGCCTATGCAGCAGCCTTTCGCGACTCGCGCTTCGCGCCGCTGAATGAAAATGAATTGGCGCAAACCCGCGTTGAAGTCTCCTTGCTCAGACCCGCAGAAGCGCTTGAATTCACCGATGAATCCGACGCCATTCGTCAACTTTGCCCGGGTATTGACGGACTGATACTGACGCACGGCACCCGTCGTGCTACCTTTCTGCCGCAAGTCTGGGAATCGCTCCCTGACCCCCAACAGTTTATGGAACAACTCAAACTTAAGGCCGGATTAACGGCGGATTACTGGGACGAGAAAATCACCCTCGCCCGCTATGGCGTACAAAAATGGAAAGAAACGTAAAAGTCCCCGAATCGAATCACCCGGCACGCTGGTGGCACCCCCTGCCGGAGGAAACCGGCAAGGCGGCGCGCATTCAGTGTGACCTCTGTCCACGCGACTGCACCTTGCACGAAGGTCAGCGCGGTGCCTGTTTTGTCCGGCAGAACCTCGGTGGCGAGATGATTCTGACAACCTACGGCCGCTCTTCCGGCTTCTGCATTGACCC
The DNA here is from genome assembly GCA_037139055.1 of Betaproteobacteria bacterium. Taxonomy (GTDB): domain Bacteria; phylum Pseudomonadota; class Gammaproteobacteria; order Burkholderiales; family Rhodocyclaceae; genus Propionivibrio. Next base: position 14,711 of record JBAXHE010000039.1, read on the forward strand.
GATTGAGAAGAAACCGCTTAACCATTTTCATCCCGGTTCGTCTATCCTTTCCTTCGGCACCGCCGGCTGCAATCTGGTGTGCAAATTCTGCCAGAACTGGGATATCTCAAAATCTAAAGACATGGACCGGCTGATGGACGCCGCCAGTCCCGAAGGCATTGCCGGCGCGGCCGCGGCCTACGGCGCGCAATCGGTAGCCTTTACCTACAACGACCCGGTGATTTTTGCCGAATACGCCATCGACACCGCGCTCGCCTGTCGCCAGCGCGGGATCAAGACTGTGGCGGTCACCGCCGGATACATTCACGCGCAACCGGCAAAAGAGTTCTACGCCGTAATGGACGCCGCCAACGTCGATATCAAGGCCTTTTCCGACGAGTTCTACGTCAAGCTCTGCGGCGGACACCTGCAACCGGTACTCGACGGCCTGGCCTACATCCACCACGAAACGGCCTGCTGGCTGGAGATCACAACCCTGCTGATTCCCGGAAAAAACGACTCCCCGGCCGAAATAAAAGCCCTCTCGCAATGGATTGTCCGTGAGCTCGGGCCGGATGTCCCCCTGCACTTCACCGCTTTCCATCCCGACTGGAAAATGGACGATCTGCCGCGCACACCGCTGTCGACTCTGACTCACGCCCGCCACCTGGCCCTCGACGCCGGCCTGCACCATGTTTATACCGGCAATGTGCACGATAGTGAAGGCGGCTCGACCTTCTGCCCGGTCTGCCACGCCATGCTGATCGAACGCGACTGGCACACCATACGCCACTACGACCTGCCCGATAACGGTCGCTGCCCGCATTGCCAGACCCAGATTGCCGGCCATTTTGGCAAATTCGGCAAACCTTTTGGTCCGCAGCGCATCCCGGTCAGACTGGCCCGCCGATGAGTGAACTCCCCCCTTCGCCGCTGGTTCAGTCGCTGTCTTTACCTTGTGAGCACGGAATGCTGCACGGCACGCTTAACCTGTTGCCCGGCGCTCACGGTATCGTTGTCCTTGTGCATGCCGCGTTGGCGCTCGACGGACGTGACGGAATCGTGGCCGAACACTTCCAGCAAGCGGGATTATCAACACTTAATGTCGATCTGGTGACCCTGCGGGAAGAACATTTCCCTGACGTGCACCGCAACGTTCCACTGCTCTGCAAGCGGCTGCTCGACTTTCTCGGCCAGATCAAACAGCGCATGCAACTTGAGGAAATTCCGACCCAAGCGATCGGCCTTTACGCCGCCAACACCACCTCACCAGTAGTCATTCGCGTAGCCTCCTTGCGTGATCACGACATCGCTGCCATCGTCTGCCGTGGCGGTCTGATTGACCTCGCCGGCATGCTCTACCTGCGCTCGCTCGAGTCTCCGCTGCTCATGCTGATCGAAGAAACGGAAACGCAGCAGCTGGCCACCACCCGACGCGGCTTGCAGGAAATGTCCTGCGAAAAAGAACTCACGATCATCCCGGAAGTCGGCATCGACTTTGCCGCCTCAAGCGGATTTGAGATGGCTGCGCAGCAGGCAACGCAGTGGTTTGTGAAGCATTTGCATACCACCTCGCAAGCGGGTTCCTTGCTGTCCTGAGCCCTTTTACTGCCTGGAATTGATCCCTGACGATCAGGAATGTTGCGGCTCAAACCCGCTGAAGACATCCTCGCGCGCCGCCCGGCTTATGGCCACGATAGCCGGATGCGTCAGTTGCCTTTCAGTGGTAATCGCATAGAGTTGCTCGATCACCGATTCAATACGCCCGACCTCGATCACCTGGTACTGCTCACAAATATGTGCGGCAATCGCCGTCGGTGCCACAAACAGCCCGGCACCCGCCTGACCGAAGGCTTTCATCAGCGCGCTGTCGTCAAATTCTCCGACAATGTGCGGTCGCAAGCCCCTTCCTTCCAGCCACTGGATCAGTTTCGGGCGAATCGCAACATCTTCGCCCGGCAGGAGAAATGGAGCATTATCAAGCGAATTGGGGAAACTGCCCGACAAGTGTCCAAAGAGACTGCGAGTGCCAAATACAGTAATTCCGCTTTCGCCCAGCAGGTGACTGAAGCCGCGTACGTTGAGGTTGGCCTGCATCGGTCGGTCGGCGATGATCATGTCCAGGCGCTGGATAGCCAAGTCGGCCAGGAGTGATGACAAGCGCCCCTCGCGGCACACCAGTCGAACCTGGATTCCCAGCTGAAAAACGGGCTCGACAAGTCGATAGGCAACTGCTTTTGAGACGGAATCTGCAATACCCACCCGGAAGGTCAGGGTCTTTTTGGTTTTCTGGTCACGTAAGACTTCAATCAGTTCATCACCAAGACTGAATATCGCTTCCGCGTAGCTCAGGATATTTCTCCCGACTTCAGTCAGTTCCCGGTTCCGTCCCACCGGTCGAAACAGTTCCACCCCCAGCCGTTCCTCAAATTCGCTGAGCTGGCCGCTGATCGATTGCGGCGTCAGATGAAGCTGCTCGGCAGCCCGCGCAATGCTCCCAGTCTTGGCCACCATCCAGAAATACCGCAAGTGCTTGTAATTAATCGCTTCCATCGATTGGTCCTGATCAAGTTATGCGGGGCCACACTCCGTGTAAACGACCGCTAAGCCCATCCTTCATCAGCATTCTAATACATCTGTTTTTTCGATGTATCTATTCATTTAATTCGACTTGCTGGAGTTATCAGAGCCCCCTAGGATTAGTCCAACGATTCCTGTTTCAACAGGTACCGATCAACCTATTTTTAAGCAGAGTCTGATTACGCAAGATGCATGGCAATCCACAGGTCAAATGAAATCCATTCATTTCCTCATCACCTTTTGTCGGAGAAACATCACAATGAAAAAAACCATCGCTTCACTTTTCCTGGCTCTTCTGACCTTGGGCTTCAGCGCAAGCGAAGCGGATGCTGCCCGCCTGGGTAGCGGAAAATCGGTCGGCATGCAGCGCCAGGCGGTTACTCCAAAACCAGCCGCACCTGCTCAACAAGCCACTCCGGCCCCGGTCAAACCAGCGCCTGCTACCGCCCCAACCCCGGCGCCAAAACGTAACTGGCTCGGCCCGATCGCTGGCTTGGCCGCCGGACTCGGTATTGCCGCACTGCTTTCGCATTTTGGCATGGGCGAGGGGGTAGCCAATTTCCTGATGATTGCCTTGCTGGTCATGGCGGCCTTTGTTGTTTTCAAGCTACTGTTCCGGCGCAAGGCTCCTGAAATGCAAGCGGCAACGGCGCAGTACGAGTCGATGCAAAATGCGGGAACCCCCCATCAGGATGCTGCTCCACTGATGCCGACAGCAGGCGCATCACCCCTGACCACGGCGCCGAGCCAGCGAATTCCTGATGATTTTGATACGGAAGGTTTTCTCCGCGTCGCCAAACTCAACTTCGTGCGTTTGCAAGCGGCCAATGACACCAGAAACCTTGACGACCTGCGCGATTTCACCGGACCAGAGCTCTTCGCTGAAATCAAACTGCAGATCGACGAGCGCGGCAACGCCGCCCAACAAACCGATGTGGTGACGCTGAATGCCGAACTGATTGAAGTCACCACCGAAGGCCATCGGCACCTGGCCAGTGTGCACTTCAGCGGCATGATTCGTGAAACGGCAGGCACCCCCGCGGCGCCCTTCGATGAGGTGTGGAATCTGAGCAAACCGACCGATGGAAGCACTGGCTGGGTCATCGCCGGGATCCAGCAAGTGAATTGACGATGCATTACTGAAAAGGAAAGAACGTTTTTCCACAGAACGACTCACCTGACAAACGGAGTAAATCATGAAACGTGTTCTCCTCCCTGTTGATGGTTCTGAATGCTCACTCCGGGCGGTGGCCTTGGTCATTTCCAAGCGCTCGCGCTATGCGACCCCCGATGATCTTGAAATCCATCTGGTCAATGTTCAGGCGCCTTTTTCTCACGATGTCAGTCGCTTCTTCAGTCAGGAGCAAATCATCGCCTTTCATCATGAAGAAAGCGAAAAGCTGCTGCACGAGGCCTGCAAACTCATGGAGGCGGCTGGCGCAAAATACACCGTCCACAAGGAGATCGGCAAAGTCCCCGAGAGAATTGCCGAACTCGCGGACTCACTTCAGTGCGACCAGATTGTCATGGGCACACATGGTCGTGGAGCACTGGTTGAGCTCCTGATGGGATCGATCACGCTGAAAGTCATCAGTCTGATCAAAATTCCCATTTTGCTGGTCAAGTAAAAGAATAGATTTGAGGCAAACATTGCAGCACCCCGTGACATGACGCAACTTAAATAACCAGAGGATATTGGTATGCACGATAAAGCCGCTCACGCCAAGCCAGTCGAAGAACTGGTCGCTTCGTTCCAGACCCATCTGGAACGCGGTCTGACCCAAGAGGAAGCCCAGGATCGACTCAAGACTCTGGGCCCTAATGAACTCACGGAGAAACCCCGACCCGGATTCCTGTCACTACTTTGGGACCAATTCAATAACTACCTGGTCATCATTCTGATCGTCGCCGCTGGCGTATCGCTGGCGCTGGGCGAAGTCGTCGACTCCATCGCCATCATTGTCATCGTCGTACTAAACGCCGTGGTGGGGGTTATTCAGGAATCCAAAGCCGAGCAGGCGCTTGAAGCACTGAAAAAAATGTCGGCCCCCAACGCCATGGTCGTTCGTGACGGGCACCACATGATGGTTCCAGGACGCGAAATCGTTCCTGGCGACGTTGTGTTGCTGGAAGCGGGAAACTTTGTTCCTGCCGACTTGCGACTGACGGAATGCGCCAACCTCAAGATTGAGGAAGCCTCGCTGACCGGTGAATCGGTGCCGGTAGAAAAATCCTCGCACGTCGTCCTCGAGGAAGAAATTCCGCTCGGTGATCGCAAGAATACCGCGTTCATGGGAACGCTGATCACCTATGGTCGGGGTCAAGGTCTGGTCACGGGGACCGGGATGAACACCCAGATCGGCCTGATCGCCGAAATGATCCAGTCCTACGAGACCGAACAAACACCGTTGCAGAAAAAACTCGAGCATCTGGGCAAGGTGCTCGGAACAGGTTGTCTGGCCATCTGCGCGCTGGTCTTTGTTTACGGCTTGTTCCGCGACACGCATCTGGCCGATGCTTTCAATATCGGCTTCATGCACTACCTGGAAGCCGAAAAGAAGGACATCATCCATCTCTTCATGACCGCCGTCAGTCTGGCCATTGCCGCCGTTCCTGAGGGGCTTCCGGCCATCGTGACCATCTGCCTGGCGCTCGGGATGCAGCGGATGATCAAGCACAACGCGCTGATTCGCAAGCTCCCGGCCGTCGAAACCTTGGGTTGTGCCACGGTAATTTGTTCAGACAAAACGGGCACCCTGACACAAAACCAGATGACCGTCGTACAGGGCTGGTCCGGTGGCAAACGCTTCCGCGTCAGCGGCGAAGGCTACTCCCCGGAGGGCGAATTCTTCCTCGGCGCCGAAAAACTCGATCCGCGTAGCGATCCTGATTTATCGTTGCTTCTCCATGGATCCTTGGTTTGCAACGACGCCCTGCTCGAAGACAAGCCCGATGATTCCGGAAACAAAGCCTGGAAAATCATTGGCGACCCGACAGAAGGTGCCATGGTCGTAGTCGCCGCCAAGAGCGGACTGCAGCGTGAAGCACTGGCTGCAGAACTTCCCCGGATCAAGGAAATTCCGTTTGATTCCGAACGCAAGCGGATGACCACAATTCACCAAGTAGCCGGAAGCCAAGCACAAGCACTGTTTTCACGACTCGGATCGCCGCCCAACGTGGCCTTTGTCAAAGGCGCTCCCGACGTCATTCTGGACCTCTGCAAACAATATCTGGAATCAGGAAAACCGTGCAGCCTGACTCCCGAGATGCGCGCTGCGATCATGCAACAGAACCGCGAAATGGCCTCGGATGCTTTACGCGTATTGGCGGTGGCCTATCGCCCCTTCCAGGAAGTTCCCGAAAACCCGACCCCGGAGACCGTAGAAACCGACCTGGTATTTGTCGGTCTGCTCGGCATGATTGACCCACCACGACCGGAAGTCATCGACGCCCTGAAAAAAGCACGCGGTGCCGGTCTCAAGTGCGTTATGGTTACCGGCGACTACAAAGACACCGCCGAAGCCATTGCCCGCGACATCGGCCTGCTCTACCCGGACAGCCTGATCCTCACCGGCCCGGAGATTGAAAAGCTCAGCGATGCCGAACTGGCCGCCAAGACAGAGAAGCTCAAGGTGTGCTGCCGTGTATCGCCACAGCATAAAACCCGGATCGTCGACGCTTTCAAGGCTAACGGCCATGTCGTGGCGATGACCGGCGACGGCGTCAATGATGCACCGGCGCTGAAACGCGCCAACATCGGCATTGCCATGGGCATCACCGGCACCGACGTCGCCAAGCAGACCGCCGACATGGTACTCACCGATGACAATTTCGCCAGCATCGTCTCGGCGATCGAACAAGGACGGATCATCTACTCGAATATCCGCAAGTTCGTCTATTTCCTGCTCGCCTGCAATATCGGGGAAATCCTCATCATCTTTGGTTCCATGCTGCTGGGTATGCCGATTCCGCTGCTGCCGGTCCAGCTGCTGTGGTTGAACCTGGTCAGTGATGGCGCACCCGCTCTTGCCCTCGGACTGGAAAAGGGCGATCCGGATATCATGCAGGATCCGCCGCGCTTGCCGAGCGAACCGGTGATCACCAAGGACATGGCCATTGGTATCGGCGTTATAGGCTTGGTCGATGCCGCCGCAATTCTTACCGTTTTCTATTTGGCCCTGCAACGCTATCCGGATCATCTGGCGGCGGCTCAGACCATTGCCTTTGTTACCCTCTGCTGCTCGGAACTCATTCGCGCCTTTACGGCTCGCTCCGAGTATCACAGCATCTTCAGCATCGGGGTATTCTCCAACCGTTGGATGGTCTGGGCGGTCGGCGTCTCGCTCCTGCTGGTGTTAATGGTCGTTTATATTCCTTTCCTCAGGCCATTCTTCGACACCGTCCCGCTTTCGATGGAGGACTGGATACTCATGACACCATTCTTCTTTGCCTCGCCGGTAGCCATGGAACTCCTGAAGTTCGTCTTCAGAAGGCAGCAAGCCAAGGCCGAGTAAGTCCAGCAAAGCCCAACACTGACGGCGGCTCACCCAACGGGTGGGCCGCTTTTTGTCCACTGATGAAACAGCCACTGGTTTTATTCGTCTTACCGGGAATATTTCAGATTCCCAGGATGTATTATTATCATTGGCTACAGTAATTGAATTATTGGGACTGTTTCAGACCAAGGGAAAGCGGTCGCTGCCCAGAAAAACCTAGCGGACAAACGGAGAAAAAATGAAAAAAGTACTCATCCCTGTTGATGGTTCTGCATGCTCACTGCGGGCCGTCGATCTGGTCATCGCAAAACGCTCCCACTATGCTGATCCCGATGCGCTGGATATCCATCTGATCAATGTGCAACCGTCTTTTTCGCACGATGTCAGCCGTTTCTTCAACCATGACCAGATCGCCGCTTTTCATCATGAGGAAAGCGACAAACAAATGCAGGAGGCCTGCAAGCATCTGGACGACGCAGGCGCAAAGTACACTCGCCATGAAGAGATTGGCACCATCGCCGAAAAGATTACCGAACTCGCCGAGTCTCTGCACTGCGACCAGATTGTGATGGGAACCCATGGTCGAGGAGCGCTAACGGAAGTGCTGATGGGATCCATCACGCTCAAGATCATCCACCTGGTCAAAATCCCGATCTTGCTGGTCAAGTAAAACCAGCGCTTTGGGGCGAACCCCTGCGTTGACTTGCGTCACAACTCCCTGCGGAGGATATCGCCATGCAAGACAGAGCAGCCCACGCCAAGCCCGTCGAAGAACTGGTCGATGCGTTTGAGACCCACCTTGAACGTGGGCTGAGTCGCCAGGAAGCACAGCAGCGACTTGGCCAGTTTGGCCCCAACGAACTGAGCGAACGGCCACGACCGGGATTTTTCGCCCTCCTCTGGGACCAATTCAACAACTTTCTGGTCATCATTCTGATCGTTGCCGCAGGGGTATCGCTGGCGCTGGGCGAAGTCGTCGATTCCGTCGCCATTCTGTTCATTGTCGTGCTGAACGCCGTCGTCGGTGTCATTCAGGAGTCCAAGGCCGAGCAGGCGCTTGAGGCACTCCAGAAAATGTCAGCGCCGAATGCCCAGGTGATTCGCGATGGCGAGCAACTGACGATTCCCGGTCGTGAAATCGTCACCGGCGACATCGTCCTGCTGGAAGCCGGGAACTACGTTCCGGCCGACCTGCGCCTGATCGAAAGCGTCAATCTCAAGATTGAAGAAGCTTCGTTGACCGGCGAATCGCTCCCGGTCGAAAAAAATGCCAGCGTGGTTCTGGACAGTGAAATCCCCTTGGGCGACCGCAAGAACACTGCTTTCATGGGAACCTTGATCACTTATGGACGCGGGAAAGGACTGGTCACTGGAACCGGCATGAACACCCAGATGGGCCTCATCGCCGAAATGATCCAATCGTACGAAAGCGAAGAAACCCCGTTGCAGAAAAAACTCGAGCATCTGGGCAAGATCCTCGGAACGGCATGCCTGTCGATCTGCGCGCTGGTCTTCATTTATGGCCTGTTCCGCGACACCCACCTAGGCACGGCACTGGATCATGGCTTCGTGCATTACCTGGAGGTGGAAAAGAAAGACATCATCAATCTGTTCATGACTGCCGTCAGCCTGGCCATTGCCGCCGTTCCCGAAGGGCTCCCGGCCATCGTGACCATCTGCCTGGCCCTCGGCATGCAGCGGATGATCAAACACAACGCGCTGATACGCAAACTCCCGGCCGTCGAAACGCTCGGCTGCGCCACGGTCATTTGCTCCGACAAGACGGGCACCCTGACGCAGAACCAGATGACCGTCGTTCAGGGCTGGGCCGGCGGCAAGCGTTTCCGCGTTACCGGAGAAGGCTACAGCCCGATTGGCGAATTCTATATCGGCGACAAGCCGTTACAAGCATGCAACGACCGGGACGTTTCGTTGCTTCTCCATGGCGCGCTGGTCTGCAACGACGCCCGCCTGGAAGAAAAAACCGACGAAAGCGGCAAGCACTCCTGGCGCATCGTTGGTGACCCGACCGAAGGCGCCATGGTCGTCGTTGCGGCCAAGTGCGGAATCCTGCGTCACGACGCTGAAAAAGAGTTGCCCCGCGTTCAGGAAATCCCTTTCGATTCCGAGCGGAAACGGATGACCACGTTTCACCGTATAGACGGCGAACAGGCCAAGTCGCTCGTCGCCGAAATCGGCTCTCCGCCGCTGATCGCCTTTGTCAAAGGCGCCCCCGACGTCATCCTCGATCTGTGCAGACAACAACTCGATTCCGGCCAGGCCATCAGCCTGACTCAGGAAATGCGCGAAACGATACTCGGGCAGAATCGGGACATGGCTAGCCAAGCGCTGCGAGTACTTGCCGTAGCCTATCGCCCCTTCCAGGTCATGCCGGACAATCTGACCCCGGAAAGCGTCGAAAATAATCTGGTTTTCGTCGGTCTACTCGGCATGATCGATCCGCCGCGTCCCGAGGCGATCGATGCCATCAAGCGAGCTCGTAGCGCCGGACTCAAATGCGTCATGGTCACTGGCGACTACAAGGACACCGCCGAAGCCATCGCCCGTGACATTGGCCTGATGACGCCAGGCGGGATCGTGCTGACCGGCCCGGAAATCGAAAAGCTGAGCGATCAGGAACTCGCCGCCAAAGCCCGCAATCTCAAGGTCTGCTGCCGGGTTTCACCGCAGCACAAGACGCGGATTGTCGATGCCTTCAAGGCCAACGGCCACGTCGTGGCGATGACCGGCGACGGCGTCAATGACGCGCCGGCGCTGAAACGGGCGAACATTGGCATTGCCATGGGTATCACCGGCACCGACGTCGCCAAGCAGACCGCTGACATGGTGCTTACCGATGACAATTTCGCCAGCATCGTCTCGGCGATCGAACAGGGGCGGATCATCTACTCGAACATCCGCAAGTTCGTCTATTTCCTGCTCGCCTGCAATATCGGGGAAATCCTCATCATCTTCGGTGCCATGCTGCTCGGTATGCCGATTCCCCTGGTGCCGGTTCAACTGCTCTGGCTCAACCTGGTCACCGACGGTGCACCTGCACTCGCCCTCGGGCTAGAAAAAGGCGATCCGGACATCATGCAGGATCCGCCGCGATCACCGTCCGAACCGATCATCAACAAGGATATGGCCATTGGCATCGGCGTAGTCGGAATGGTCGATACAGCAGCCATTCTGTCGGTTTTCTATCTGGCGCTGCAGCGCTACCCGGATCAACTGATTGCCGCCCAGACGATTGCCTTCGTCTCCCTCTGCTGCTCCGAACTTCTGCGCGCCTTCACTTCACGCTCCGAGCATCACAGCCTCTTCAGCATCGGGGCATTCTCCAACCGCTGGATGGTCTGGGCAGTCGGCGTCTCGCTCCTGCTGGTGTTGATGGTCGTTTATGTGCCCTTCTTCAGACCCATCTTCGACACCGTGCCGCTATCGCTGGAGGACTGGCTGTTCATGGCCCCCTTCTTCTTTGCCTCACCGGTGGCCATGGAACTCCTGAAGTTCGTCTTCAGAAGACAGCAGGCCAAGGCTGACTAAGAGCCTACTCGGCTTCAACAATCTCGCGGCGCTTGCGCAGAACGACGGGAGACATCAGGACGATCAGAATCAGCAGCACCGCAGCGAGCAATACAGCACTGATCGGCCGGGTCACGAAAACGCTGAAATCGCCGTCGGAGAGCAGCAAGGCGCGGCGCAGATTTTCTTCGAGCTGCGGACCGAGAACCATCCCGAGCAGCAACGGCGCGGTTTCCACCTTGATCTTGATAAAGAAGTAACCGACCACGGCGCAACCGAGCATCAGCCAGACATCGACGACGCTGTTGCTGATGCCGAAAGCACCGATGCAACAGAACAGCAGAATCGCCGGGAAAAGCAAGCGGTAAGGCACCTTGAGCAAGGAAACCCAGATTCCGATCAGTGGCAGGTTGATGACCAGCAGCATCAGATTGCCGACCCACATGCTGGCGACGACGCCCCAGACGAGTTCGCGTTGCTCGGTCATGATCTGCGGTCCGGGCTGAATGCCCTGGATCATCAATGCGCCGATCATCAAGGCCATCAGCGCGTTGGAAGGAATTCCCAGGGTCAGGAGAGGAATGAAGCTGGTCTGAGCGCCGGCATTGTTCGCCGCTTCCGGTGAAGCCACGCCTTCAATTGCGCCCTTGCCAAAGCGTGACGGGTCCTTGGCCAGTCTCTTTTCGACGGCATAGGCGGTAAATGGCGGCAGGGCCGCGCCGCCGCCCGGGAGTACGCCGAGAATCGAGCCGATGGCCGTGCCTCTGAGCATGGCCGGAAACGCCTGCTTCAAATCCGCCCAGGAAGGAAACAGATCTTTCATTTTTTGCGTCACCACAATTCGCTGTGACGGTTTTTCCAGGTTGGCGATAATTTCCGCCAGCCCGAAAAAGCCCATGGCCACTGAAACGAAGCCGAGGCCATCGGCAAATTCCGGGATATTGAAGGTCATTCGCGCCGCGCCGGAATTCACATCGATGCCGACAATGCCCAGCATCAGACCGAGACCGACCATCGCCAGCGA
>JBAXHE010000040.1:0-26161 GCA_037139055.1 Betaproteobacteria bacterium
GAGCGAGCCACCGTAGGCCCCTGGAACCGCCGGGATGGAATAATCGGAAAGGGTCAGCGCAATGCCGTCGGCACCGCTCCCGTTATAGGCAAAATGCTGAAACTCGACCGAAATGTAATTCCCCGATGCGGGAAAGATGCCCGGCACCGTCGCCGCCTTGGCATTATTGCCGGTGTTGTTGGTCAACCGGAGATAACCGGAATTGACGATGCTCGGCAGAATACCGGTCGAATCACTGGTGGAAACTATCCAGTTCGAATTAAAAATGGTCGAAGGTTGCAGAGAGGGACGCGTGAAAGTATCGCACACACAACTCAGCGTCAGGCCGGATGGTGTATTGGATGGCTGCGTGCAGGCAAATGGGGCCGTATAGCTTACCGTGATCTGGATTTGATCGACACTGACGGTCAGTGCGCTACCTTTCGTCGTTGGTTTTTGAGCCGCGTAGGCTACACCGAAGGTTGATGCATTGATGTCGGCGGGTGTCCAACTCGCCCCCCACAAATTGGTTGCGCCACCGTGATCCTCGACGACATCGCTTGTTGTATAGCTGGTTCCTGTTGAGCCATCGGTCGAGCCAATCACCCCGCCTTTGATCGCTCGTACGAGGTAGTCGCTTGTCACGCTACTATTGCTGGTACTGCTTGTCTTCCTCTCTACGCTCACCGTAATGCCAGTAATTGTGGCATTCGAGGGGATCGAAAACCCGTACCCTGTGCAGTTCAGATAATTCGTAAATTGATTGTCATCAACCGTTGCGGTCGCGTAGTTTCCATCGCTGGATTTAGCATTGCTCGTACCTGACCAACTCTGCCCACCACTGATAGCCGTATCTGTGCAACTGCTGGGACTCGCTGTCACTGAGATCGCAAATGCTGCCGGAGTAAAACAAAAAAACGAGCCGAGCAGCACGACCAAACAAATAGCCCCGTGCAACATTCCAATAAATTTTTGAGCCGACGGCATCACCCAACCGTGCATCAATTTGCTTCCCTTTCTCATCGCCCAGCCACCACCGCGATTTCGCGTTCAATGTAATTGGCGCCGGGCGCGGGATTCGGACAGACTCCCGGCGCGGCACCCGACGGCTGGTTACATGCCGTGGCCACAACCCGCCGGATCACCAGCGCCGTACCGTTCTCGTCGTTGCTCACCGCCCCCTGGCATTGCACGGTCACGGTGAACCCGGTCAGATTGCCGCCCAGCGTAAATGAGCTTGTCGCGGCACACGCCGAATTTCGAATATGGTTAAACGCGCCCCATTCAACCCCGGCACGCGCTGCCTGATAGGCACGCACCCCCTGAATGTCAGCCGTTGCACCCATCTGTTGCTGCGTCGAAATCTGCACGATAAACGCGGCCAGCGCCGACAGAATGACCAGCAGAAAAATCGCCGAAACAATGGCGAAACCTCCTGCCCCCACTTTGCCGCGAGAAGGCCGGAGTAACATTCGGTTCGATTTCCTGCTCATGGCGCGTTCACCACCTGCATCTGATGCACCAATCGCGCCGACTCACCTTGCTGCTCAAGCCGCAGGCGCAGGGTCACCAGCCCGGTTCGGGTATGCGCCCCGCTATTCACCACTTCGTTGTAATCAAAATCGCACTCGGCCACATTGCCGACCTGAAGCTGCGGCGTAACGCCCGGTGGCTGCGGCTGCGCCGCAGCAAAAGCATATCCGGCATAACGATTCAACACCCCTGACGCCGAAACCGCAGGATTCGGGACACATGCGTAAGTGACCGGCGTCTGCACCACCTGGAATCGTGCCGACGGCGACGGCGCTGGAAATTGTTTGGCGGCGAAAACTAGCGTGTGTGGAGTGGCGTCCGAACTGAACAAACCGCTGACAGCATTGGACGAACTCAATGCTGAACGGTTGTTGCCGGCATAAGCATCAGAAGCGCTGCCCGAACCCAGATTGAAGAGCACTAGGCTGTTTCCCGCCGAATAGACCGGAGCAGGCCCCAACACATCGAACGCCGTATCGGCATTACTGAAATCCAGCGAATTGCCGCCTCCGCCAGCCGTCGGATACTGGCGATAGCGCCCGCCGCCAACGGTCGGAATGAACTCCAGATACGTGACCGACCCCACTGCCACGACACGGATACTGTTCGGCAAAGCCGTGCGCAAATCGCGGGCAATCCGTCGAATGGCCGTGTCGGCATTCTCGGTCAATTCGGCGCGCCTTGCAGTATCCAGATAGGCCGTCACCGGACTGACGATGAACACCGCAATCATCCCGGCAATGATCCCCGAAATCACGATCACCGTGATCAGCTCAAGCAGCGTGAATCCGGCGGCCGAGGAGGGCGAAAAGGAACGGTGCTTTCTCATGGCAGGGCGTTCGGCGCGTAACGGGTACGGTAGCCGTCGAGAGTAAACACCTGAGCGCTGGGAGCGGTTACGGTCACTGTAATCCGCAGCGCATCTCCGCTGGCCAGGGTAATGGTATTGAGCGCAACGGGGGCCACGGCGATGCTCGCCGAATACCCTGCCAGATTGGGAACAGCGACGCCGGCCACGTCGGTAATCGCGGCCATCAGCAGGCCGTTGTAATCATTAACGTTATCGAAGGGGCGGGCATCGCCGGCCTCAGGCCCCATCACTTCGGGTAGAGTCGCGCATCCGGCGGCACTGACCGCCGTTTCGGCATTGGCATCGTCCGGATCGCAGTAAGTAAATGCTGCCTGCTGGACTTCTTCCAGCAAGGCCTCAGCAACCGAGACGAGTTGCTTGTTCATCACCGGATCGGCACTGCCCTTCACACTCACATTGAATGCACTGAGAATCCCCGCCAAGCCGACCGATATGATGACAATCGCCACGATCAGTTCGACCAGCGTCACGCCGCGTTGTCGCTGCATCCGCTTGTCATTTCGGGCGGAATCAGGGGCAGCCAACCGTCTGCACATACCCGGTTACCGCAATAACATTCAAACAGAACGAAACTTCACCAGTGACACTCAATCCAGCAGCGGCATTGGGCTGCCCGAGTGCGTCAAAAGTGATGGTCGTCGGCAACGCTGCAGTCGCTCCGCGCGCGGCCAGCACAACTCCACTCTTCGGCATGGTCAAAACATAGGCTGCCCCTGTGGCCGGATTGATTAATGCCGTACCATTGCAGACTCCCGGGGGCGCCGCAGAAGCCTGCGTCAGGGTCATGCCACCAGCGCTCACCGCTACACATACCTGCCTGCGTTGCGCCACGGCCTGCTGATGAGCGTAGCGAATCGTTGCCGCCACGGAATCAAACGCGCCGCGAGTATCAAAGCCCTGGCGACTGGCAAAACGCGGAATAGCGACCACCGCCAGAATGCCGATGATCACCATGATGACGACCAGCTCGATCAGTGTAAAGCCACGATCGGACGACCACTCCATCGAAAACTGTTCTTTTGCCATTGCCTTACAATCTGCATAAATAACGAATATAAATAAACACCTCGGAAGGTGGCCCTTACGAGCAATCTCCGAGGAATTTATTCAAGATCGTCATCAGGCACAACCGGCTTTTTGTGAAATACGATCCGCACCAAAACACGGGGGACACCCCCAGACAAACACCCAAATTACGACGTGCAAATCGCTGTCACCGCAAAACCTGCGGCCGTCGTACCCTTCGAATGCTTGACCATGCAAGAAGTATTGACGCCGCCGGCACTTGCTGGCGCACAGACAATAACGGTTGCAGGGGCAGCGAAAGTCACATTCGTTGGCAAAGCTCCACCTACCAGCAGAGGATAGAGAGACGCGCACGTCGCCGTCCCTGACTTAATTGCTGTAACAGCAGCATTGGCTTCACTTGTAGCTGCCGACTTGGCATAGTTCATGGCCGACGCCGAACCCAAAGCACCCGCAACAGATTGCGCAGAAGCGTCACCAGCGTCACCGGAAAAATCAATAAATTTCGGCAAAGCCACTGCTGCCAGAATGCCGAGTATGACAACAACCACGATGAGTTCAATCAAGGTAAAGCCACGCTGTACGTTTCGCATTTCAACACTCCCTAATAAATTCCGACTACCGAATTGTCTTTCCATTATGTTACAAAATCAGCACCCTGTAACGGTCAGCCCACTAATGCTGGCAGCGACGTTGGCCGCCCCCGGCTGGGTATAGTTAAAAAAACATGTGACTGCATCTGATGCGCCAATGATCCCGAAGGTCGCCACCGCACCATTTTGCTGGTAAGTGTACCCTTCCGCCTCCAGTTGCACTTGGGTGGGGTTAAACACTCCGGTCAGACCTGCCGCCGAGAGAATGCCCGGATTCCCGCCAAAATCCGACGCCACCGGATAACCGTAGCCCGTGTAAATCAGTCCATTTTCAGAACAGACCGTCCCACTGGCACCGGAACCATTGGTCGCCGTTCCGCCCCCGGAAGGGCAAGCCGTTGCATCAGGCACACCCCCACGAGAAAGGATTGCGGCATGCACCATTGACGAGGCCGCCATCACGCTACCCCGAACCGCCTGCAATTTGGCAATACGCGCATCACGCTGCAAATTGATAAAGCGCGGCAAGGCTACGGCCGCAAGAATTCCGAGAATGATCACCACCACGATCAGTTCGATCAGCGTGAAACCTCTTTGTGACGCCCTTATCAACCGATTCTTCATTCAACAACTCCCGGCTTCTTCAGCCATTGACACAACACAGCAACTCCCCCGGCACCTCAGCGTTTGATTGCCACTTTACCCAGATCCCACATCGGCAGGAAAATACCCAGCGCCAGGACCAACACCATGGCACCGAGCATGACGATCAGGATGGGTTCAATCTGCTGCCCGAGTGTTTTCAGCTCGTACTCCACTTCCTGCTGATACATCCCGCCAATCTCATCCATCATTTCGTCGACGGCACCAGACTCTTCGCCCACCGCGACCATCTGCATGACCAGGGGAGTAAAAATTCCGGCACTGAGGGTGGCACGCAACAGGCTCTCGCCGCGCTCAATATTCTCGCGCATACCCTCAACACATCGGCTGATATAAACGTTATCGACGGTCTGTGCCGAATTTGACAAGGCCTGCATCACCGGAACACCGCTACGCAATCCCAGGGCAAAACTTCGGGAGAATCGTGACAGCGCCGCCTTGTGGAGGATTTTTCCGGCAATCGGAATCTTCAGCGACATCCTGTCCCAGGTATAACGCCCTGCAGTGGTTGCAAGCCATGAACGAAAACCCACCACCGCGCCGATCACGCCCGCCAACAACAAAGGCCAGTAGCTGACCATGAAATCGGACATTCCGAGCAGGAACCGGGTCAGGATCGGCAGTTCAGCACCAAAGCCGGCAAAGACCTTGGCAAACGCCGGTATAACAAAGATATTGACCACCACCATCGCTGCGGCCATCGCGATAACCACAAAACTGGGATAACGCAGCGCCGTCTTCACCTGCTCGCGCATGTAGCGTTCAAACTCCAGGTGCTCAAACAGCCGGTAGAAAATCTCTTCAAGCAATCCGGTCGATTCTCCGACCCGCACCATCGAAATGTAAAACGAGGAGAACACGCGCGGGTGTTTAGCCAACGCCTGCGACAATTCCCGGCCACCCTCCAGGCTTTCACGAATCTCGCCGATGACGCGCTTCATCTCCGGATTGATCGCCGCATCCTGCAAGCCCCCCAGGGCACGCAAGATGGGAACACCGGCCTTGAGCAGGGTGTGCAGCTGGCGGCTGAAGAGCAGCAAATCGACCTGGGTAATCTTTTGCTTGAAGAGCGACGACTGGAGCGAAAGTCCTGCTTTTTTGCTCCCGCCCTTCGTCTCTTTTACTTCGACCGGCGTCAGCCCCTGCCCACGCAGCAGGTCCACCACCGCACCGGCGCTGATCCCTTCAAGCACGCCTTCAACCAGCTGGCTACCCGAGTTGCGCGCTTTGTAGACGTAGGTCGGCATGGTCGGGATTAATGTTTAACCACAACGAGCACAACGCACACAACGAAAAACTTCTTTATAGGGCGACACGTTTGATTCCTTCTTTAAGCAAGCGCTTGTTAAAGTTCAGAAGCAAACCACGCTTCAAATTCAACAAGCGAAGGTAGGTCATTGTTTGCGCCAAGTGCGACGGGGAAAAATCATCGACAGCTTTCAACTCAATCAACAAACGTCCGTCGATAATAATATCTGCTCGAAAACCGAGCCCTAAATCACGCCCCTTATAGCGAGCTGCAACTTCAACCTGTCGCTCGAAAGCGATATTTTCATCCGCCAACTCAAGCGCCAAAGCCTGCTCATATACCGATTCAAGCACCCCTGGCCCAAGCTCACGATGCACCTCAAATGCGCAATCCAACACGGTCGCGATTAAGTCTTCCGAACAATCCAGAACTTGATTTTCGTCGTGATCGTTGTGCCCGTTGTGGTCAATCAAAACCATTAATCCTCAAACTGAGTACTAATGCGCATGGCTTCGTTAATCGTTGTCCTTCCCCGCACCACCAGGCGAACGGCATCGCGGCGCAAAGTCTCGCCGGCCATCTGCTTACGTGCCGCTTGTACGAAGGCACCGTTATCCTCACTGTTGAGAACGGAGACAATTTCGTTGGTCATTTCGAGCATTTCGTAAACCCCGGTACGCCCTTGGTAACCCGTTCCTCCACAGTGCACGCAACCCCGGCCGCGCACGTACTTGCGCTGATCGACGGTATCCGCCAACTCGAAGCGCAACCACTCGTGCTCATGCGGCTCGGGGATGTGCGGCTCGACGCAGTTCTGACAGACAACGCGCACCAGCCGCTGCGCCAGCACCAGTTGCAGCGATAGCGCCACCATGTAGCGCGGCACGCCCATGTCGAGCAGGCGGATCGGCGTCGAGATCACGTCATTGGTATGCAGCGTCGATAGCACCATGTGCCCGGTGATCGACGCGCGCATGCCGATTTCGGCGGTGGTCTGATCGCGCATTTCGCCGACCAGGACAATGTCCGGGTCCTGTCGCAGGGCCGAGCGCAGGACTCGCTCGAAGGACAGATCGATTTTCTCGTGCACCTGTACCTGATTGATTCCGGGCAGGCGGTACTCGACCGGATCCTCCACCGTGATGATTTTCTTCTCGGTGGTATTGAGCTCAGACAATGCAGCATACAGCGTGGTCGTTTTGCCGCTGCCGGTCGGCCCGGTCACCAGCACCATTCCGCTCGGGCGGCGAACCGCATGGCGCAGCCTTTCCAGCGTGCGCGCCGGCATATTCAGCCGATCCAGCCCGAGCAACCCGGTATTCTGGTTGAGCAGGCGCATCACCACCGATTCGCCATGCTGCGTCGGCATGCTCGAGATACGCACGTCGATCATGTTGTTGCGCACCTTGATGGCAAAGCGGCCATCCTGCGGCAAACGCTTTTCGGAAATATCCAGCCCCGACATCAGCTTCAGGCGCAAGGTCAAGGCCGAGGCAATTTTCGAATCGGCCTCCATTTGCACATGCAAAACGCCGTCAATGCGGAAGCGCACGCGTAAGGCTTTTTCCTGCGGCTCGATGTGGATGTCCGAGGCGCGTGCGCGCATGGCCTCTTCGAAAACCGTCTGCAGCAGCTTGACGACCGGTGCTTCTTCCGCACCGGTTGCGGTTCCGAGCAGATCACCAAATTCAACCGGCACGTCGCCGAGATCATCGGTCAGCTCCTTGGCCAGACCACTGATTTCTTCAGTACGACGATAACTGCGATCAATCAGCGCCAGCAACTGGCTTTCGGTGACTACCGCGAGTTCGATCTCGCGGCGCAGAAAGCGGAGAATCTCATCGTAGGACTGCAAGTCGGTGGGATCGACGAAGCCGACGCGCAACACGCCCCCCTGATCATCCAGAACGACCGCCCGGAAACGCCGTGCTTGCGCCTCGGGCAACAGGCTGATGTGTTCCGATCGCGGAGTGAAGTGCTTGAGGTCAACATAGGGAAGTTTCAGTTGCCGCGCCAGAGCCTGCGAAATGGCCTCTTCGGTGACGAAAGAACAATCGACCACTATACGGCCCAGCTTGCGGCCACTGCGTTTCTGCTCATCAAGGGCGAACTTGAGCTGCTCGTCAGTCAGCAGCCCTTGCTGGATAAGCAGGTCGCCGAGGCGAATTTTTTCTGGCCGTGCCATTGAAAGCTCCAGTAGTTTTGAGCTTATAACGCTAATTGTCTGATTTTAGCTGTATTTAGAAAAAAATACAGCATATTCTAGCGCTTTCTTCTGGCAGAATTATTACCGTTGTTTAGTCGGGGGCGGCCTGGAAATACTCGTCGTACTTGGCCTTGGCCTGCTCTCCGAAAAGCATTTCGCAGGCTTCCATCAAGCCTTCGGTATGCCGAATATCTTCATGCCGGACGACCAGGGCAATCTTTGAGCGCCGGCGCAGAAAATCCTCGAGCTTGGTGATCATTTCCTGATGCTTGGCGAGCCGAATTTCGCAGCGAATGTAATCGGTTCCCTTGATCAGCACCTCGGACTGACGCGGGTCTTCGCGGATTTCCGCGAGCAGTTCGAAGGCCTGCTGGCCGTAACGCCGCCACAACCGACTACTCAACACCTCAATCGAATCGGGCGAGGTATAGCTGTCGAGATCCATCAGCTTGGCCTGGTGGATGTACTCCTCACGGACGGACGGGTGTGGCTCTCCGTACCACTTGTATTCCGGATAGAGCATATCAACGCCCATGCCGGAAACATATTCTGCCACCTCATTGCCAACATTGACGCAATCAGTCAGCTTGCCGCCGAAGATGCTGATGTGCGAACTGGCCTGATTAACGTCGATTTCGTGCTTGCGCGACATCTGCAGCCAGTCACGTTCGGCGCTGCCGTTGCCGCCAGCTTTGACTACCAGCGGGCGCACACCGCAGCGCTCGGCAATGATGTCTTCGTTGCTTAGTGGTTTGGCCAGATTCAGCCGCTTGTTGATGTTGCTGAGAACGAATTGTCGATCCTCCTCGGTCACTTCAGTGAACGGCGAATCGACGCGGGTATCGGTGGTGCCGATGCAAGTTCGGACGCCCATCGGAATGACAAAGAACAGGCGCCCATCATCGGCGAAGAAAGTCAGAATTCTGCGGCTGGCGGTAATCTGCGGAACGATCAGGTGAATGCCTTTTGAGAAGGTGTGGCGATGTTCGGTCACTTCTCCTGTCAGCTTGTTGTGGTCATCGACAAACGGGCCAGCGGCGTTGATCAGAACTTTGGCGTGGATTTCAAGGGTTTCGCCGCTGAGCACATCGCGTGCGCGAGTAACCCAGACACTCCCCTCCTTACGTGCGCCCATCGACTCCAGGTAATTGGCGGCAATACAGCCTCTATCCATGGCCGAGCGAATGAACTGAAAAACAAAGCGCGAATCATTGTCGTGCAGATAGGCATCAGAGTACTCGAAGCCGCCGTAAAAATTGCTGGTCTTGATCGCCGGCTCTTCAGTTTCAACGCGCCCCTTCGGCAACCAGCGCGGCATTTGCGTGAAGCAACTGCCAAACAGCCAATACACCCACGTTCCCAGATATATGAATAACGGATGAAAACGGAAACCTTTTTCAATCGTCGAATAAAAGCGGATTTCCTTGATCCGCGAGGGATAGTTTTCGAGCAGATGATTGCGGCTTTTGCACAAGCCTCTGACCAGGCCGAAATCGTGACTTTCCAGATACTTGATCCCGCCCCAGGCCAGATTGCTCGATTGCTGACTGGTAAAACCGGCAAAGTCGCGCTGATCGATCAGCGCGACTTTTGCCCCCTTGCCGGAGAGTGCGGCAGCGGCCACCGCGCCGTTTATGCCGCCGCCAACGATCAGGACGTCATAAAGCCCCTTGCTGAGTTTCTCAATATTGCTTGCGCGAAGTTTCATAAGACTACCGTCCTTTTCGTTCCGTCTTCAGCCCATCAGACCGTCAGGCTTTTCCGGCCTCGGCAGCCAGTGCCGCTGCATCGATTCTGTTGCCGTGCCGCAGGGTCAGCACAAACAGGATGATCGACATAATGCAGGAAGCGACCAAGAGCATGAATCCGCCATCCCATCCGAAGGCATCGACGGTGTAACCGACAATGGCATTTGCCGCCACGGTTCCGCCCAGATAACCAAACAGGCCGGTAAATCCTGCGGCCGTACCCGCGGCTTTTTTCGGCGCCAGTTCCAGCGCATACAGGCCAATCAGCATGACCGGTCCGTAAATCAGGAAGCCGATGGCAATCAGCGCGATCATGTCGATCGTCGGGTTGCCAGCCGGGTTCTTCCAGTAAACCACCGTGGCGATCGTCACCAGAACCATGAAGACGATCCCGGTGTACGCCCGATTGCCCTTGAAGAACTTGTCCGACATCCAGCCGCACAGCAGCGTGCCGGGAATCCCCGCCCATTCATAGAGAAAGTAGGCCCATGAAGATTTGGTGACGGTAAACCCCTTGACCTCCTTGAGATACGTCGGCGCCCAGTCGAGCACGCCGTAACGCAGGAGGTAAACAAAGACGTTGGCAAAGGCGATGTACCACAGCAGCTTGTTGGGCAGAATGTAAAGCTTGAAGATCTCCCTGGCGGTCAGTTCCTTCTCGTGCTTTTCGCTGTAATCCTCGGGAATGTCGTTCTTATACACTTCGATCGGCGGCAGCCCGCACGATTGCGGCGTATCGCGCATGACAACGTAAATGATGATCGCCACCACGATCGCGGCAAATGCCGGAACGTAGAAGGCCGAGCGCCAATCGGCAAACCACAGCATTCCGAGAAGGAAGAGCGGCCCGACCAGCCCACCACCAACGTTGTGCGCGCAATTCCATATCGAGACGATGCCACCGCGTTCTTTCTGCGACCACCAATGCACCATAGTACGTCCGCAAGGAGGCCAGCCCATGCCCTGGAACCATCCATTAAGGAACAACAGACAGAACATGATGGAAACGCTCGAAGTCGCCCAGGGAACAAAGCCCATCAGCAGGAAAATCGACGCCGAAAGAACCAGGCCCACCGACAGGAAGACCCGCGGATTGGAGCGGTCAGAGACCGCGCCCATCAAGAATTTTGAGAATCCGTAGGCAATGGCTACTGCCGACATGGCAAAACCCAGATCGCCGCGTGAGAATCCCTGCTCAACCAGATACGGAACAGCGAGCGAAAAATTCTTGCGTATCAGGTAGTAACCGGCGTAGCCGAAGAAAATACCCATGAAGATCTGCCAACGCAGCCGGGTATATAAAGGCCCTTGCTTGTCCGCAGGTAACTGCGGAATATGGGCTGCTGGCATGAAAAAACCGATCATGGAGACCTCCAAACGTTGTAAAACGAACAAGGCTGTACTTCGACCAATGGCTTTCACCAAAACAGAACAGATAAAAGGAAACCGCACTTTAGCTTATAAATTCGCGTAAAACCTTATCAAACCGGCAATTACGTAATTCTCTCAGGGGCGCGAAACGAAATTACATCACACGAAATTTCCTTATACGAACATTAAATCGCAGAGCAATGTTTGTCAACGAACATATTCTACTATCAGATCTCCAATTGAGTTCACCATAATTCAGCACAAAGAATCGCT
The DNA here is from genome assembly GCA_037139055.1 of Betaproteobacteria bacterium. GTDB lineage: Bacteria > Pseudomonadota > Gammaproteobacteria > Burkholderiales > Rhodocyclaceae > Propionivibrio. The sequence goes on from JBAXHE010000040.1 coordinate 11,513, forward strand.
AAATAGATCATAAGCACATATTTCCAAAACGTTTTATGTAATAATCAGAACCAGCACCTGGGATATTGACTGAATCAGAACGCAATCAGAATATGAAAAACATGGTTTCGCAAACGAATTTGAGCCCGCGGCATCAGGACATTCTGGGCCTGGTCAAACAGAAGGGCTTCCTGTCGACCGACGAACTGACCCAAACCTTCCATGTCACTTCGCAAACCATTCGCCGCGACATCAATGAACTTTGCGAGAAGGGCTTGCTCAGGCGCTATCACGGCGGAGCGGGGCCGGTCTCGAGCACCGAGAATGTCAACTATTCTGACCGACAGGTATTGAACCACGAGGACAAGCAGCACATTGCCCAGCTGCTGGCCGAACAGATTCCGGACAACGCCTCTCTATTCATCAATATAGGAACGACCACCGAAGAAGTCGCCAAGGCCCTCAAGAATCACAAGAATCTTCGGGTCATCACCAACAATCTCAATGTTGCCGCCTTCCTGAGCGAAAACCCGGACTGCGAAGTGATCGTCGCCGGCGGCGTCGTCCGCGGCGACCGGGGAGTGATCGGAGAGTCCACTATCGACTTCATCCGTCAGTTCAAGGTCGACTTCGGCATCATCGGCATCTCGGGAATCGACATTGACGGAACCTTGCTCGATTATGACTATCGCGAAGTCAGAGTCGCCCAGGCCATCATCGAAAACTCGCGCGAAGTTTTTCTCGCAGCCGACCACGCCAAATTCACCTGCAAACCCATGGTTCGCCTGTGTCATATTTCGGAAATTGACGCCCTCTTCACCGACCGCCAACCTCCCGAAGAAATTCAGAGCATTCTCAAAGACGGCAAAGTCCGGCTGTTTGTTACTCCGGAATCTGGCAACACGCCATAGATCGACACACCCTCACCGACATTCCCCGCTCCGATTCGTCCAACAGATAAAGGGCAGACCTTGACCGCCGTAGTTTTATTCCAGCCCGAAATTCCGCCGAATACCGGCAATGTAATCCGCCTGTGCGCCAATACCGGCACCGAACTGCATCTGGTTGAACCGCTCGGCTTCCGCTGGGAAGACCGTTCGCTACGTCGCGCCGGACTGGATTATCACGAATTTGCCCGGGTTTTCAGGCACGCCGACTGGACGGCCTGCAAAACCATGCTCGCCGGGCGCCGCCTGTTTGCCATCACCACCAAGGGCGGACAGCGTTTTGACACGCCGAGCTTTCGCCCTGACGACGCGCTGGTTTTTGGCAGTGAAACCAGCGGTCTGCCGCCGGAGGTGATGGCCGAATTCCCCGACGAGCAACGCCTCAGATTACCGATGCTACCTGGACAGCGCAGCCTTAACCTGTCGAACGCCGTCGCCGTCGCCGTTTTCGAAACCTGGCGGCAGCAGAATTATTGCGAAGGCATTTGACGATGCACCACCCATGGCCCCGCATTCCTCTGCGCATGGAATTCCACTTGATTATCTCCGCGATTACAGTAAGGTAAACCCTGAGCCGAGATCATCATAAGCGCAGCGCGGACGGTTAAAATTCCTTCGTCTTATCGCACTGTGTTTTCCTGAATCCGCATTTATACGCCAAGGGTTTTCTATGCAAGAAGATATTGTTGCTCGTGACCGCTTCATGTTCACTCTGGAATGGCTCATGGCGCTGTTTGAACGCCACCCGAGCGCCTTGCACTTCGGACTGATTCATGTCTGCTTCCACGACAAGGAATCGCTGGGCAATGCTTACGGTGCCAAAAATGCCATGGAGATGCTATGCCATCTGGCCCGCGAACTGCGCAGCGTTTTCCGCAAGACCGACCTGATCGCGAGGTTCGGAACCGACTTCTGGATACTCGCCCCTTATGCCTTGCCAGAAACGGTGACCGATAAAGTGAAGCAGTTTGTCGAAGTCGCTTCGCAGAATGGTTTCGATATTGTCGATCGGGACATCGCGATATTTGAACTGCCGAACGTGGAGATTCTCAGCAACAAGGCACTGAACACACCGGCCAAGCTGCTCGAGCACCTCAAGGCCACACGCCAGATCGCCGCCCGCTGGGAACAAAGCCCGGTCACCCCGTAGCGCGCAGGTTGTCGGCAGAAAAAAGGCAGCCGTAGCTGCCTGTACCGCCGAACCCTCACCACTAACTCAAGCGGTTTCTTGCCGCGGCTCGCGACTGAGCAGTTTTTCCACGGCGTCCATCGCCGGAACGTCGTGATGCAGAATCGCATTGACCGCTTCGGTGATTGGCATCTCAATGCCCAGCTGACCGGCCAGTCGCGCCACTTCGCGCGCGGTGCTCACCCCTTCGGCCACATGCCCGAGATCGGCCAGGATCTGCGCCAGATTTTTTCCTGAAGCCAGCGCCAGACCAACTTGCCGGTTTCTCGACAAGTCACCAGTGCAGGTCAGGATCAGATCACCCATTCCGGCAAGGCCCATGAAAGTTTGTGGTTGCCCGCCAAGCGCCACACCGAGACGCGCCATTTCGGCCAGACCGCGGGTGATCAGAGCGGCTCGGGCGTTATAGCCGAAGCCGAGGCCGTCGCAGATTCCGGCAGCGATGGCCATAACGTTCTTGACCGCACCGCCAACCTCAGCGCCGGGCAAATCGTCATTGGCATAGATACGCAGACGCGGGCTGTGCAGTTCGAGCGCCATGCGACGTGCGAACTCGGCGTCGTTGGCGGCCAGCGTCACGGCCGTCGGCATTCCACGGGCCACTTCCTCGGCAAAGCTCGGACCGGTCAGCGCACCATAGACCACTTCGTCGCCCAGTTCCTCGGCAACGATCTGATGCGGCAAGCGCGCTGTTTCCGCCTCCAGCCCCTTGCACACCCAGATCAGCGGCTTGCCCTGAACTCCATCGCGCAGACGGCGAATCGTTGAACGGAAGCCAACGAGCGGAGTAGCCACAACCAGTAATTCTGTGCCGGCCACAGACTCCTCAAAGTCAACACCAACATTCAACGCGTCAGGAAAACGAAAACCCGGGAAAAATCGTTTGTTTTCGCGTTCGCTGATCATGGTTTCAGTCACATCGGACTCACGCGTCCACAAGGTGACTTGATGCCTGGCGCTGAAGGTAATGGCGAGCGCCGTACCCCAGGCACCCGCCCCAACGATGGTTAGTTTCAAATTCAAAGCCCCCAAATTTGGTTGGCACGAACAAACCCGAAGGGTCCGTCACGGTGACGAACCTTGACCCAGCCACCCGGCGCTGCCTCAAGGTAGTCGAGAGCGACATTCTTGTCGGCCTCAAAGACCAGCGGCGAACTGGCGTCAGCACTTTTCCGGATCTCTGCACGGCTGGCCGTGACAATGACGGATCTTCGCTCGGCCAGAAATTTTTTCTCGATCCAGGCCAGCCCGCCTTCGGCATCCCTAACCTTGGACCAACCTTCAAGACTGACGACCAGTTCAACCGGCGTATCGCGCTTGATCACGAAGAGTTTGCTGCCGCGCTGCGAAGGCGCATCATAGAGCACCGTCGCCGCATCCACCGTCCGATATTCAATGGCCAGCGCTGGCATGCTCAGCAGTGCAGTCAGCAGCAGAAACAGCGTTCTCTTCATGTCGGCACCTCGCTTACTGGATGGTGGCTGTCTCGCTCTGGCTGGCAGCAGCTGCTTCCTGCTCCTGCTGCAGACGTGAGGCAAACAGCGCTTCAAAATTAACGGGTTGCAGGATGACCGGCGAGAAGCCGGCACGCGAAACCAGATCGGAAACAACTTCGCGAGCATACGGGAACAGTATGTTCGGGCAGGCAATCGAGAGCAGCGGCTCAAGGTTTTCCTCGGGTACATTCTTGACCCTGAAGATTCCGGCCTGTCCAACTTCAACGAGAAAAACGTTCTTGTTGCCTGGCAGCTGTGCAGTCACGGTAACCTTCAGCGCCACTTCAAAAACGTCATCGCCGAGACGCTGCACACCGGTCTGTAACTGGATGTTGATTTCAGGAGTTTCGCTCTCCAGATAGATCGCGGGAGCATTCGGAACTTCCAGCGAAATATCCTTGACGTAGATTTTTTCGATGGCGAAGAGCGGGGATTCTTGTTCAGTCATGATGAGTATCTTGGTTGAGTTAATAGAAAAAAGAGGTTAAGCGGCCAACGACATCAGGACAAAAGAGGCAGCAGCTTGCCAGCCTGATCAAGAGCGATAAGATCGTCACAGCCGCCAACATGGGTGTCGCCGATAAAAATCTGCGGCACCGTACGGCGGGCGGTTTTCTCCATCATTTCTTCCCGACGCGCCGGATCGAGGTCGACGCGCACTTTTTCGATATCGACTACGCCCCGCGCCAGCAGGAGTTTTTCCGCCCGGACACAATAAGGGCATGTCCCCGTCGAATACATCAGCACGCGGGGTTGGGCGCTCATTTCTTGGCACCCTTTTTCAACGGCAGGCCATCGGCGGTCCAGGCGTTAATGCCGCCTTCCAGATTATGCACCTTGGTGAATCCCAGCTTCTCCAGGCTCGCACAGGCGGCGCCCGAACGGGCGCCGGTCTGGCAGACGAGGATCAGCGGCAATTCCTTGAGCTTGTCCAGATCGCCGCGCCCCTCAAGCTGACCGAGCGGGATATTGCGCGACTCAGGCAAGTGACCGGTGGAATACTCTGACGCTTCGCGCACATCGATAATTTGTGCATCCTCACGATTGATCAGCAAGGTCGCTTGCGTCGTTGTCACGGAATTCTTGCTGCCCGGACGATAAAAGGTCAGCACCAGAAACGCTACGCCACTGACAACGCAAGGGATAATTAAATAAAGGTTATTCTGAATGAATTCCAAGCGAAACTCCAAAACGTCATCACATCATTAAAAAAAGCGCGAGATGCGCTGATCAGGTGGAACTAAAACGAGTCCAAGGAAAACCAAAGCGGCACAGCAGGATTCAACTACCGCAGAAAACTTCGCGCATCATGCCAATTAATTGCAGGATTCGGGCATCACCAACGCGATAGTAAACGCGATTGGCCTCCTTGCGCGTCATCAGCACACCTTTTTCACGCAAGATCGCCAGATGTTGGGAAATATTGCTCTGGGATGTCCCCACCGCGTCGACGATTTCCTGGACGCAGGCTTCCTGATCGCCAACGACACAAAGGATCTTTAAACGCAACGGATGCGATATCGATTTAAGCGCATAAGCCGCCTGTTCGATGTGCTCCTGCTTGTCGATAAGACTGATCTGGATGGCCACGTCAGTTGTTACTCGTTAAGTACAAGGATTCATTATAGAATATTTAACCATCCGGGGGCGACCCTAAGGCCTGCGCATGAATATCCCCAACACCGAAGAACCCACCCCCTTGGCAAACAACCGCCGCACCTCCTCCGTCCTGGTCTCTCTGCTCCTGTGCCTGTCCCTGCTGCCTTCAGCACCGGCCAGCGCCAAAAAGCAGCCCCCCCCTGCCCCCACCAGCACCGAAGTCGCCGAAAAAAAGACCGACTTAAAGGAGTTACGCGGTCAGATTGAGTCGCTGCGCAAGGAAATGACCGAGTCCGAAGGCAAACGCGCCAATGTCGCCGACCAGCTCAAGGGTGTCGAACAAGAGATTTCGGTCACCCAAAGAGACCTGCTGCTGCTGACCACCCAGCGCAGCAAGGTACAGGACACCCTGAAGGATCTCGGCACCCAGGCCAAAGACCTGGAAACCCGCCTCAGTGGCCAGCAGGCGCAGCTGGGTACGCTCGTCTATCGGCACTACCTGCTCGGACACCCCGACTCTCTGCATATGCTGCTCAACGGCAACGACCCGAACCAGATCGCCCGCGACCTGCATTACCTGCTGGCTATCGGCAAGGCGCGCAGCCAGCTGGTTCGTGAAATTGAAAGCAATCTGCAACGCAAACAACATCTCGCCGCCACTACCAAAGAGCGCGCCGACGAGCTTTCGGCCATTGAAGCCAAACAGAAAGAACAGCATGGAAAACTGCTCGCCCAGCGCGGACAGAGAAAAGCTGTGCTGGAAAAAATATCGGCAAAAATATCCGAGCAGCGACGCGAAATCGGCAACCTTCAGCGTGACGAAAAGCAGCTGTCGCAACTGATCGAACGACTGGCCAGAATCATTGCCACGAAACCTGTGGTACGCAAGGAACCCCGCCCCGCCACGGAAAAACACCCGACCGGCAAACCCGCCGCATCCGAAATCAGCAACGAAAGCACGCCGGACGTTTCCTCCACCGGAAACTTCGCACAACTGAAGGGGCGCTTGCACCTGCCGGCCCGAGGCGTGGTCACCAATCGTTTCGGCACCGCCCGGCAGGAAGGCAGCACCTGGAAAGGCCTGTTCATTCGCGCCAACGCTGGCGGCGAGGTCAAGGCCATCGCCAGCGGACGCGTGGTATTCGCCGACTGGATGCGCGGTTTCGGCAACCTGATGATCGTTGATCACGGCGGCAGTTACCTGACCATTTACGGAAACAACGACGCCCTGCTGCGCCAGGTCGGTGACAGCGTACGCGGGGGCGACACCGTGGCCTCGATAGGGAACAGCGGTGGCAATCCGGAATCCGGTTTATACTTTGAACTGCGTCATCAGGGACAACCCCTCGATCCGCTCAAATGGGTCAGTCTGAAATAAACATGTATTGGAGCGAAAGTGATGGGTAAGTGGAAACAGGCCGGGCTAATTTGTGCCGGATTGCTCGGAGGCATCCTGATCAGCCTGCAGTTCTCGGCGATGGCCGAGAAAGATACGCGCGCCAATCTTCCGATTGAAGAGTTGCGAACTTTTGCCGAAGTCTTCAACGCCATCAAGCAAGGCTACGTCGAGCCGATCGAAGACAAGAAACTGATCACCCATGCCATCAGCGGCATGCTCTCCAATCTGGACCCGCACTCCGCCTATCTCGACGCCGATTCCTACAAGGATCTGCAGGTCGGGACGCAGGGGGAATTCGGCGGACTGGGCATTGAAGTCGGCATGGAAGACGGCCTGGTCAAGGTCGTTTCGCCGATTGAAGACACGCCGGCCGATCGCGCCGGAATCAAGTCGGGCGACCTGATCTACAAACTCGACGATACGCTGGTCAAGGGCCTGACCCTTTCCGATGCGGTCAAGCGCATGCGCGGCAAACCGAAAACCCAGATCAAACTTTCGATTCTTCGCAAGGGCGAAACCAAACCACTGGAAATCACCCTGACGCGCGAAGTTATCAAGGTACAGAGCGTCAAGTCCAAGCTCGTCGAAGACGGCTACGGCTACCTGCGCATCACCTCGTTCCAGGAAAATACCGGTGCTTCAGTAATCAAACACCTCAACGACCTGTACAAGGCCGGATCGCTCAAGGGGCTGGTCCTCGACCTGCGCAACGACCCGGGCGGTCTGCTGAATACAGCCATCGGCGTATCCGCGGCCTTCCTGCCAGCTAAAACGCTGGTCACCTCAACCGACGGACGCACTCCGGATGCCAAGCACCAGTTCTTTGCTTCGCCCGAAGACTACCTGCGCGGGACCCGTGAGGATTACATCAAGGGACTGCCAGAGGAGGCGCGCAAGGTGCCGATGGTCGTGCTGATTAACAGCGGCTCGGCTTCGGCCTCGGAGATCGTTGCCGGCGCCCTGCAGGATCACAAGCGGGCAGTCCTGATGGGCACCACCAGTTTTGGCAAAGGCTCGGTCCAAACTGTTCTGCCGCTGCCCGGCAACACCGCCATCAAACTGACCACGGCGCGCTACTTCACCCCCTCGGGACGGTCGATCCAGGCCAAGGGAATCGCCCCGGACATCGTCGTCGAGGAAAGCGCCAACGGCAGCTCGTCGGCTCGACTGCGCGAATCCGATCTTGAGCACCACCTGGAGAACAACAAGGACAAGGACGTTGTCACACCCAAGCCGCAAAGCAAGGTCCTGCCCAAGCCGAAAACCACGCCACAAAAAGATGACGCGGAAGAAGCTGCAGAGCCTCCGACAAGAGAGCTCGCTTCGAAGAAGGATTACCAGCTGGGACAAGCCCTTAACCTGCTCAAGGGCATGAATATTATGCAGGGCAAGCCCTAGCAAACCCGAGGAAACTGACATGAAACGACCGGCCGGGACGACACCGCAACCGACTCCGATCCGCAAGGAACGGAGCATCCAGTTTGCCAAGTTCCCTCCCGGCCAGGTTCCCGAGGCCTCGGACTTTCTTCATCAGGTCGAGCACCTGAGCGTCGAGCCCAAGATAGAGCACCAGGCACTCGATGTCGCCTACGACCTGCGTGAGCATTCGCTCGAGGAAATTGAAACGTCGCTACAGGACAAGGGCTTCCATCTTGACAACACCCTGCTGAACAAACTGATGCGGGCGCTGATTTACTATGTCGAAGAAACCCAGTTGCATAATCTCGACGCCCCGGATCGCCCGCTCAAGAAATTGCAGAACGAGGCCTACACGCACGCCTGGGAGCAGCACCCACACGGCGATCACGACGACACCCCGCCGGAATGGCGGGAATACAAGTAACCAGAACAACGTGTTGAACCGCGAAGTGCACGAAGGTCACGAAGAGAATCAATAATTCGCAAGGCCTTACTTGCACACCGCCAAAGGTCAACCATACTGCAGCATGAACTCACGTCTTTCTTCGTGCACTTCGTGTTCTTCGTGGTTAATTGGTGCCTTTCTCGACAAATCCTTCTTTGCCCTTGACGCCAATGACCGACGACCAACTGCTCCGCTACAGCCGCCATATCCTACTCGATGAAATCGGCATTGAAGGACAGGACAAGATCGTCAATGCGCATGTCCTGGTGATCGGCGCAGGGGGTTTGGGCTCCCCCGCCGCCCTGTATCTTGCCTCCGCAGGGGTCGGCCACATCACGCTGGCTGACGGCGACAGCGTCGACCTGACCAACCTGCAGCGCCAGATCCTGCACACGCAGGAACGTGTCGGTCAAATGAAAGCGCTTTCCGGCCAAGTCGCACTGGCATCGATCAATCCGCAAGTCGTGGTTGAACCGATGAGCGAACGTCTCGTCGGCGAGGCGCTTGAGGCACGGGTCGCCGCGGCCGATGTCGTCCTCGACTGTTGCGACAACTTCACTACCCGTTATGCCGTCAATCGTGCCTGTGTAAAACACCGCAAGCCGCTGGTTTCAGGCGCAGCCATCCGTTTCAGCGGACAACTCTCAGTGTTCGACGCACGCCGGGAAAACGCCCCGTGCTACCACTGCCTGTTTCCGGAAGGCGACGATGTCGAGGAAACGCGTTGTGCCCTGCTGGGAATTTTTGCTCCGCTCACCGGGATTATCGGCTCGATGCAGGCGGCTGAAGCGCTGAAGCTGATCAGCGGCGCTGGCCAGGCAGCCGTCGGGCGCCTGCTGTTGCTCAATGGATTGACGATGGAATGGCGTAGCGTGGCGTACGGCAAGGACCCGCAATGCCCCGTATGTGCAACTAGCTGAAACGCGCCAGAACCCGAAGATCCTGCCCGACCATGCGCATATCGCGAATATTTAGCGAACGCTTGTCTTCCAGCGAAGTTAGCGCGGGCAGATCAAACATGCCGCGCGCGGCATCGCCGACCAGGCAGGGCGCGAGATAGAGTAGCAACTCATCAACCAGCCCGGCGGCCAGTAAAGCACCGTTGAGCCGGAAACCGCCTTCGACATGCAATTCGTTGATGCCGCGCCGTCCAAGCTCTTGCATCAAAGCCGGCAAATCAACCTTGCCTTCGGCATTCGGCAGACGGATGACCTCAGCCCCCTGTTCGCGCAGTGCCGCTGATTTGTTTGCATCTTCGCTGGCTGACGCCAGCAGCAATCCGCCGCCACTGAACACTTTCGCTGCCAGGGGTAATTCGAGCCGACTATCAACGACGACTTTTAACGGCTGACGCGACACGTCGACCCCGCGCACATTGAGCTGAGGATCGTCATCACGCACCGTACCGATGCCACTCAGGATCGCACAGGCCCGTGCACGCCAACGGTGGCCATCCTGCCTTGCAGCGGCACTGGTGATCCACTGGCTTGAGCCATTCTGCAGCGCCGTTTTCCCGTCCAGACTGGCCGCCACTTTCAGGCGCACCCAGGGACGGCCGCGTGTCATACGCGAGACAAAGCCGATATTGAGTTCTTGCGCCGCGGACTCAAGCAATCCGCATTGCGTCGAAATCCCGGCAGTTGCCAGCATCGCCAAGCCCTGTCCAGCGACCAGCGGATTGGGGTCTTTCATGGCGGCAACCACCCGCGCTATTCCCGCATCAATCAGCGCCTGGGCACAGGGCGGTGTGCGTCCGTAATGGCTACAGGGTTCGAGGGTAACGTAGGCCGTCGCGCCACGCGCTTGTTCGCCCGCCGATTGCAGGGCATGGATTTCAGCATGCGCGTCGCCGGCGCGCTGATGCCAGCCTTCGCCAACGATGACTCCGGCGTTAACGATGACGCAACCGACCCGGGGATTGGGAGTGGTGGAAGTAAGTCCACGCTCGGCCAAGCGTACCGCCTGAGCCATGAAATCGTGGTCGGCGGCGCTGAACATCAGAGCACTCAGCGCGGGCGCCGTTGGACTGGGCGCGAGACTTCGCGCACCAGATCGGAGAACTCGTCGACGTCTTCAAAGTTCCGGTAAACAGAAGCAAAGCGGACGTAGGCCACCTTATCGAGTTTCTTCAACTCGCGCATGAGCATTTCGCCGATTTTTTCGGAGGGAATTTCACGCTCACCCAAAGTCAGCAGTTTTTCTTCGATGCGTACAATCGCTGCATCGACGGCTTCTACCGTCACCGGCCGCTTGCGCAACGACAGCCAAAGACTGGCCGCCAGCTTCTCGCGATCGTAATTGACCCGCGAGCCGTTCTTCTTAACCACTTGCGGCAAACGAATCTCGGCCCGCTCGTAGGTCGAGAAACGCTTGTCGCAGGTCAGACAGCGCCGACGGCGGCGAACGATGTCGCCGTCATCATTGATCCGCGTATCGGCGACAGTAGTGTCGGCGGCACCGCAGAAGGGGCATTTCATGGGTTCAGACCCAAGAGGGGTGAAGAGTGAGGGGTGAGGAGTAAAAGCAGAGCGACGTTGCAGGCTTGCGCCTGCAACGAGATAGCAACGAGTGACACTCTGATGGCTTTCACTCCTCTCCCCTCACTGTACGTCGCTTAAGCGCCGTACACCGGGAATTTCTTGCACAGCACTGCCACCGCACTGCGCACACGCGCCAGTACGGCGTCGTCGTTCGGCGCCTCAAGCACGTCGGCAATCAGGTGCGCCACTTCTTCCGCTTCGATTTCGGTGAAACCGCGCGTGGTCATCGCCGGCGAACCGATACGGATACCTGAAGTCACCATCGGTTTCTGCGGGTCGTTCGGAATACCGTTCTTGTTGACCGTGATGTGCGCCTTGCCCAGCGCAGCTTCGGCTTCCTTGCCGGTAATATTCTTGGCGCGCAGGTCGATCAGGAATACGTGCGATTCAGTGCGTCCGGAAACAATGCGCAAACCGCGCTCTTCCGACAGCACGCGAGACAGCACGCGAGCGTTGGCCACCACCTGTTCCTGGTAATCACGGAACTCGGGCGTCGCTGCTTCCTTGAAAGCCACGGCCTTGGCGGCGATCACATGCATCAGCGGGCCGCCTTGCAGACCCGGGAAAATCGCCGAGTTGATCGCCTTCTCGTGCTCGGCCTTCATCAGGATGACGCCACCGCGCGGACCGCGCAGCGTCTTGTGCGTCGTTGAGGTCACCACATCGGCAAACGGCACCGGATTCGGATAACAGCCGGCGGCGATCAATCCTGCGTAATGCGCCATATCCACCCAGAAAATCGCGCCGACTTCCTTGGCCACCTTGGCGAAACGCTCGAAGTCGATGCGTAACGAATACGCCGAAGCGCCAGCAATAATGATTTTTGGCTTGTGCTCGCGCGCCAGTGCTTCCATCTTGTCATAGTCGATCGCTTCATCGGCATCGAGGCCGTAGGAAACGACGTTGAACCACTTGCCAGACATGTTCAGCGCCATGCCGTGTGTCAGGTGGCCGCCTTCGGCGAGGCTCATGCCCATGATCGTGTCACCCGGCTTGGCAAAAGCCATCAGCACAGCCTGGTTGGCCTGTGAACCGGAATTCGGCTGGACGTTGGCGCACTCGGAGCCAAAGAGTTTCTTCAGGCGCTCGATGGCAATCTGCTCGGCCACATCGACATACTCGCAACCGCCGTAGTAGCGCTTACCCGGATAACCTTCAGCATACTTGTTGGTCAGTTGCGAGCCTTGCGCTTCCATGACCGCCTTGCTGACGTAGTTTTCGGACGCAATCAGTTCGATGTGATCTTCCTGACGGCGATTTTCGTTTTCGATCGACGCCCAGAGTTCAGGATCAACTTTTGCCAGAGTATCTTTTGCGGAAAACATCGTTTGCCTCACAAGCCATTGAAAAGTGGTGCATTGTATCACGCAGGCGGGCGAATGAATTCTTCACCAGATCGCCACCCAGCCCCTAAAACCAAGGGAACACCACCCTTCCATTATGATTTTTGGCTTAATAATCAATCCTTATTGAACATTACCAAACCTCCCAAGGCTCTTGCTTTTGCCGCCCCGACTGTCCTAGCCAAGACGTTCCGTGCGATAATTACGCTCTTTATTTGATTCGGGCTTCACCGAGCGATCCTGGGGAAAGTCCTTGTTTTTCTTGCCTTAATACTCGCCACAAGCGAGACGCCAAGAAAAATATGAGCTGACGCATAAAACCAACTTGTCATTTCCAAGGACACACCCCGTGAACGCCCTTCTCAAGCTGTCGCGCCAGATCGACGCGCTGACCGAACGCATCGGCAAAGCCGCGCTCTGGCTGGTTCTGATCGTTGTACTGATCAGCTCTGCCAACGCGGTCATGCGCTATACCATCAACTACAGTTCGAATGCCTTTCTGGAAATCCAGTGGTACCTGTTCGGACTCATTTTTCTGTCCTGCTCCGGGTATACCCTGATGCGCAACGAACATGTCCGCATCGACCTGCTTTCGGGACGCCTCTCGAAGCGCGGCCAGACCTGGATCGACATCTTCGGCATTGTGTTCTTCCTGATGCCGATGGCCATTGCCATCATGGCGCTGTCCTGGCCGGTGTTCATCCACGCCATCGAGTCCAACGAGATGTCGAACAGCGCCGGCGGCCTGATCGTCTGGCCCGCCCGACTGATGATTCCGGCGGGCTTCCTGCTGCTCATCCTGCAAGGGCTCTCCGAACTGATCAAGCGCATAGGCTTTCTGCAAGGGTTGTGCCCCGACCCCACCGCCAAACGTAATGCGCTCACTCCCGAAGAAGAACTCGCCCTGGCCATCAAGGCACAGAAGGGAGAGGCGTGATGACTGAATTCCTGATTGCCAACATGGCACCGATCATCTTTGCCTCGATGATCCTCTTCCTGCTCGTCGGCTACCCGGTGGCATTTGCCCTGGCCGCCAACGGCGTCGTTTTTGGCCTTCTGGGCATCGAACTCGGCCTGATCGGCCCGCAGATATTCCAGGCCATGCCGGATCGCATCTACGGCGTGATGGCCAACGAAACCCTGCTCGCCGTCCCCTTCTTTACCTTCATGGGACTGATCCTTGAACGCTCTGGCATGGCCGAGGACCTGCTCGACACCATCGGCCAACTGTTCGGCCCGATTCGCGGCGGCCTGGCTTTCGCGGTGATTTTTGTCGGCGCACTCCTCGCAGCCACCACCGGCGTGGTTGCCGCCTCGGTCATCTCGATGGGCCTGATTTCGCTGCCGATCATGCTGCGCTACGGCTACGACAAGCGCCTGGCCGCCGGCGTCATTGCCGCGTCCGGAACCCTTGCCCAGATCATCCCGCCTTCTCTGGTGCTGATCGTGATGGCCGACCAGCTCGGCAAATCGGTCGGCGACATGTACAAGGGCGCCTTCGTCCCAGGGCTGGTCCTGACCGGCCTGTATGTCTGCTATATCGCTCTTGTCGCCATCTTCCGCCCCAAATGGGTTCCGGCGCTGCCTCCCGAAGCACGCGTTTTCCGCGAAGCCAACGGAAAAATGGGCGGCACCTCGCTCCTGATTCTTGCGGCACTATCCGTCGTGGCAGGAACCGCCTTCTCTCAGACCCGCCCGGCCGATGCACCGCTGGACGAACTGATCGTCGTCGGCACACTGGTCGGCATTGCGGCCCCCTTCTTCTTGGCCCTGATCAACAAAACCTTAAAGCTGGGGCTGCTTTCGGCCATGGCAGAAAAAGTTACCTTCGTGTTGATCCCACCACTGGCGCTGATTTTTCTGGTTCTCGGCACCATCTTCCTGGGCATTGCCACGCCGACCGAGGGCGGAGCCATGGGCGCCACCGGGGCGCTGATCATGGCGCTAATGCGCAAGCGCCTGAGCTGGTCCTTGCTCAAGCAGGCCATGGACAGCACAGCCAAACTGACCACCTTTGTCGTCTTCATCCTGATCGGCGCCCGGGTTTTTTCGCTCACCTTCTACGGCGTCGATGGCCACCTGTGGGTCGAGCATCTGCTGGGCAATCTGCCGGGAGGACAGGTTGGCTTCCTGATCGTCGTCAACCTTCTGGTTTTTGTTCTCGCCTTCTTCCTCGATTTCTTTGAGCTGTCGTTCATCGTCGTTCCGCTGCTCGGACCGGTAGCTCAGAAGCTGGGAATTGACCTGATCTGGTTCGGCGTGCTGCTCGGCGTCAACATGCAGACCTCGTTCA
>JBAXHE010000041.1:0-25606 GCA_037139055.1 Betaproteobacteria bacterium
TCAGTATCGACACCAACCGCGCTCTGGCCAAGGCTTGTGTCGACTACTGGCTAGAGGCACGAGGCTGACGCGACGGCGGTGAACCCGGAAAAACCAAAATGACCGTTGATGCTCTCCTCCTGGTATTGGCCGGTGCCCTGGCGCATGCGACCTGGAATTACTTGGCCAAGCTGGCCTCCGGGGGTAATTCCTTCGTTTTTCTCTATAGCCTGGTTTCATTCGCATTTGCCGGGCCATTGAGTCTGTGGTTCTACTTTACTGCTCCCGAACTGATGACCTGGCCGGTGCTGGCGGTAACGCTGGGCAGTGCGGTAATTCACGTCTTCTATTCCCTCGTCCTGCAGCGTGGTTATCAGGTCGCTGATCTGACCATTGTCTATCCGGTGGCGCGGGGGACGGGGCCACTCTTTTCGGTGTTTGGCGCCATCCTGGTTCTTGGCGAGCACCCCAGCCTGGCTGGCTGGCTGGGGATTGCGATTATTTTCTTCGGTATCCTGCTGATTGCCGGCGGGCATCGGCTGATCATGGGGACTTCCCGTCCCGGCGTCGCACGTGGGCTAGTCTGGGGCTCGGCAACCGGATTGTTTATTGCGGCCTATACCGTGCTTGACGGATGGTCGGTCAAAACCTTGGGCATCACGCCCATCTATTTTTATGCCTATTGCCTAAGTTTCCGCATGCTGATTCTGGCGCCGCTGGCCCTGCGCAACATCGATGGGGTCAAGAGCCAGTGGCTGTCGAACTGGCGCATCATCGTTGCCGTCGGCATCCTGTCGCCGCTGGCCTATGCCCTGGTCCTGTTTGCCATGACCCTGGCGCCGTTGATTTATGTCGCACCGATCCGCGAACTGTCGATGATGTTTGCTGCACTGCTCGGAGCCAAGCTGCTGATGGAAGACGATGCCAAGCTGCGCATCATGGGCAGTTGCCTGATGGCTGTCGGGGTGGTGGTTCTAACGCTGGCCTGAATAATGTGTGCTAACCCAGATCAGAGCGAAACTTGGTGCTCTGATATACTTTGCAGTCTTTTCATGGCTTCAAGCGAATCTTTATATGCCTATTAAATATCAAATTGTTCCGGTGACGGCTTTTGAACAGAACTGCAGTCTGCTGTGGTGCGATGAAACGATGAAAGCGGTGGTGGTTGATCCGGGTGGGGACATCCCGCGCATTCTCGCGGCTGTAGAAAAGAATGGCTTGACGCTGGAAAAGATTCTGGTCACCCATGGGCATATTGACCACGCTGGCGGCGTTGCCCTGCTGGCCGAACAACTTTCTCTGCCAATTGAAGGGCCGCAAATCGAGGATAAGTTCTGGATCGACGGCATGCCGCAGCAAAGCAAAATGTACGGCTTCCCCAATGTGCGGGCGTTCACTCCCGATCGCTGGCTGGTGCAAGGTGACCGCGTGAGTTTTGGTAATCTCGAACTGGAAGTGTTGCATTGTCCGGGGCATACACCGGGCCATGTGGTGTTCTTCAATGCACCGGGTCGCCTGGCATTAGTCGGTGATGTCCTGTTCAAGGGATCGATTGGCCGTACTGATTTCCCCAAGGGAGATTTCGATACCCTGATTGCCTCGATTCAAGGCCGTCTGTGGCCGCTGGGCGACGATGTGGCGTTCATCTCCGGGCACGGACCGATGTCGACTTTCGGTGCGGAGCGGCGGAGCAATCCCTACTGTGGCGACTGAGCCGCTAACGGCGACCACCTATCAGCTGTTTATCGAAGTGAGCGTGCCGGTGCGCGTCAGCGTGGGTCGGCTCGGGTGCTTTGATTTTCCGGCCGGTGAGTATGTGTATACCGGCAGCGCCCGGCGCAATTTTTCGGCGCGAGTGAACCGCCACCTGTCGCCAATAAAAAAGATGCATTGGCACATTGATTACCTGCTGACTACACCGGGGGTCAATGTGCGCGAAGTGCTTTGTTATGCCGAGCCGGAATGCGCTGTCAATCAGCAAACCCGCGGCGAGATTTTGGTTCCGGGGTTTGGTTCAAGCGATTGCCTGGCTGGCTGTGGCAGTCATCTGAAGCGGCTCGAGTCGCCGCGTTCAGTCTAATTGTCGCTGTTGTCGACGTTGATTCTGGCTGCCCAGAATAGCGCTGAAACCTGTGCCTTGGCGTGCTTTTCCGGGGAGATTCCGAGTTTTTCAAGGATGTCTTCGGCGATAGAAAACTCGCCGGATTCTTCGGCAGTGACGGCGAGCAGCAACTGTCCAAGAACATCGCCCAGCTGTGGTGTTTTGAGAGCCGTTGCGACCTCTTCGTGTAGCGGGAGTTCTTTCAGAATCTCGTTGATCGGTATATTGACCAGTACGTCGAGCAAAGAGAACATGCCGGTCAGGAATGCCTTGTCGGCCAGATCGGGAATGTCGGATTTTGGCTCAAGTGCAGCGCTCAGAAGTTCCATCTGGCGCCCGCGCGCTGCGGCAATCTGCATCAGCGGATTGGGCGTGTTGCCATCGGCCAGATTGTTGGCATAAATCAGCAGTTGCAGCCAGCGCTGCAACTGGCGGCGGCCGAGAATGGCAATGGCCTGCGAGAAGCTGCTGATCCGGGTCCGGGCGCCGACAGCGACCGAGTTGACCAGGCGCAGGAGATTGTATGAAAGCTTGGGTTCCTGGCGGAATATCTCTTCGATGTCGTGGGTGTTTCCGTCCCTCTCGACCAGCGTCAGAAGCTTGAGCAGCTTGAGGCGGGTGAGGTCGGGTTCCTTGCCGAAAAGCGGGTTGCGCAGGGTCAGGAAATGGCAGTCGGATAAATCGAAACCCTTGCCCGAGAGCCAGTCGAACATTTCATGCGAATCAATTTCGGTGGCAATTTTTCTGAATCCGGCATCGCTGGAATACACCAGATCGGATCCCGGGAGTTCATTGCGGGCAAAAGCTGCGCCCAGATGCAAATAATCAAAGCCGGCTAGCGGAACGCGCTGCACGACGTTAGCCGCATCGACATGAAGGGCTAGGTGATAGCCTCTGGATTTGAGCTGCTTGCAGCGGTCCAGAACCTGCGGGTTATCCAGTGCCGCAGCCGGAAGAACAAAAACAAACCGGGCGGCATCAAATTTCTCAAGAAATGCGCTTTGTTCCAGCCAGATCGCTTCGATCGGGATAATGGTGGGCAGCAGGTTGGTCAGGGATTCGACGGTGGTGTCGGAAAAGCAGCGAACCAGATCGTCACTTTTCGTGGTTTCTGGCGTGCTGGAGTGACAGTCCAGGGCTGACCAGCCACGCTCGGCATTGATCACGGGACGGAAGAAGAAATAAGGTGAGGGCATGGGTGTGTTGCAATCTCGGGCAATTATAAGCTTGGCGTCATTTTAACTCAGATTAGCAAGCTACATGGAATCAGCTTTTTAAACAAGAAAGAGTGTCACCAATCTTCGGAAATGGACTATTTTTACTGAAAAAAGAGTCAGAATGTTCTGAGTGATCGAGGTCAGGTTTGATCGATGGATCCATTTTATTCAAGAAACTGCTTTTTGTGCTCTGCGCAAAAGCGTAAACTGAATGCTTTAGCGCAATTATTCTCTCAATACTGATTCCCCATTGATGGTTACCCATGACGGCCTCCGCACTCACCACAGTTTCAGTTCATTCATCATTATCGACAGCAGCACCTGACTTCAATAGTCTATTTTCGGAGAGGGCGCGAGCGATTCAGAGTTCAGCCATACGCGAAATTCTCAAGGTCACCGAACGTCCTGAGGTCATTTCCTTTGCCGGTGGTTTGCCTTCTTCGGCGACTTTTCCTATTGAGCCGATGCGTGCCTCGCTCGACCGGGTGCTGGCAGCTTCCGGTCGTGAAGCCCTGCAATACAGCACCACCGAAGGCTACGCGCCTTTGCGCGAATGGATTGCGGCGCGTTTCAGTACACCCAACGCCCCGGTTTCACCGGATCAGGTGTTGATGGTTTCAGGGTCGCAGCAGGGACTTGATCTGCTAGCCAAAGTGCTGGTCGATCCGGGTGATCGTGTGCTGGTCGAAACGCCGACCTATCTCGGCGCTCTGCAGGCTTTTTCGCTGTTTTCGCCAAAATTCGTTTCCATCGCTTCCGACGAGAACGGTCTGTTGCCCGAGGCGCTGACCGATTCGATGCGCGGTGCCAAGTTTCTTTATTGCCTGCCTAATTTCCAGAATCCGACTGGACGCCTGTTGTCGGAGGAGCGCCGCTACCGTCTTGCCGACCGTGCGCGTGAGCTTGATCTGCTGATTCTCGAGGATGATCCCTACGGCGAGCTGTCCTATGACGGTGCCACACCGCCGTCGATCCGTTCGCTAGCGCCGGAACGTACGGTCTATATGGGCTCCTTCTCCAAGATTCTGGCCCCCGGCCTGCGTCTGGGCTTCATGATCGCTCCGGAGGCCTTGCGTGCCAAACTGGTTCAGGCCAAGCAGGCGACTGATTTGCACACTGCAACCCTGTCGCAGATGGCTGTCTATGACGTGGTCAAGGACGGCTTTCTCGATTCGCACATTCCGACCATCCGCACGCTATACCGTGAGCAATGCACGACGATGCTTGCCGCGCTGACGCATTTCATGCCCGCAGGAGTGAGCTGGAACAAGCCCAGCGGTGGGATGTTCCTGTGGGCGGAGCTGCCCAAGGGAGTCGACGCGTCGAAGGTGCTGGCCAAGGCGATTGAGCAGAACGTGGCTTTCGTCCCCGGGGCGCCGTTCTATGCGGCCAATCCGGTGATCGAGTCGCTGCGTCTGGCCTTTGTCACCGTGCCGCCGCCACGTATCGAAGAAGGCGTCGAACGTCTGGCTGGGGTGATTCGCGCCAGCCTTTAGCGGAAATTGAATTAACCACGAAGAGCACGAAGGGCACGAAGAGGTGCAAATCAGAAGAACGTTATCGAAAAAATTGGTGGTAATAAAAATACTAGTTTTTTCTTCGTGTTCTTCGTGCCCTTCGTGGCTCACTCTTTTTTCTAGCCTGCTTTCACCTCATCGCGCAATTCGCGGCGCAGGATCTTGCCGATGGGCGTTTTCGGCAGTGCGTCGCGGAATTCGATCTGCCGGGGTAGTTTGTAGCCGGTGAGTTGTGAGCGGCAATAGCTGATGATTTCTTCTTTGCTCAGCTCAGTATCCTTGCGCACGATGAGCAGCTTGACGGCTTCGCCCGAGTGCTCGTCGGGGATGCCGATGGCGGCGCATTCGGCGACTCCCGAATGCGACATGACGACGCTTTCGATCTCGTTCGGATAAACGTTGAATCCGGAGACTAGAATCATGTCCTTCTTGCGATCGGTAATCGTCACGTAGCCCTTGCTGTCCATGAAGCCGATGTCGCCGGTCTTGAGCCAGCCGTCCTGCAGGGCTTTGGCGGTCTCTTCCGGGTTGTTCCAGTAGCCTTTCATCACCTGCGGGCCGCGCACGCAGATCTCGCCGGTATATTCTTCCTTATTGGCTTCGCCGGTGCAGAGCGGCAGTTCTTCAAAAGCCTCGTTGCGGATGCTGACTTCGGTTGATGAAACCGGCAGGCCGATGGTGCCGTCCCACGGTGCGCCGAGCGGGACGCAACAGACCCCGGGCGAGGTCTCGGTGAGTCCGTAAGCCTCGGTGACATAGGCTCCGGTGACCTGGCGCCAGCGTTCAGCGACCGGTTTCTGCACCGAGGCGCCGCCGCCGACGACGACTTTAAGCGCCGAGAAATCCAGCTTGTCGAATCCCGGGGTGTGCAGCAGGCTATTGAACAGGGTGTTGACCCCGGTCATGACGCTGAATTTCCACTGCCCCAGTTCCTTGACGAAGCTTTTCAGATCGCGCGGGTTGGTGATCAGTACGTTCAGGCTGCCCCATTTCATGAACGCCAGCGACGAGGTCAGGCAGAAAATGTGATACATCGGCAGAGGCGAGATGACGACCTCCTGGCCCTCGCGGAAACTTCCGGAAATCCACTGGTTGGTCTGTTCCAGATTGGCCAGCAGGTTGTAATGGGTGAGCATCGCCCCTTTTGAAACGCCCGTCGTGCCTCCGGTGTATTGCAGGAAGGCAATGTCATCGTGCGCGTGCGTGACCGGAATGAACGGGGTGCGACGGGCTTGGCGCATGGCTCTGCCGAAGGGGATAGCTCCCTTGATGTGCCAGCGCGGGACCATTTTCTTGACGTGCTTGACGACGGTATTGACCAGCCAGCGCTTGGGCGTGGATAGCATGTCGCCAAGCTGTGAAGTGATCACATGTTCGATCGCGGTATTCTTGAGCACCTTCTGCAAGGTTCCGGCAAAATTCTCCAAGATGATGATCGCCTTGGCGCCTGAGTCCTTGAGTTGGGCTTCGAGTTCCCTCGCTGTATATAGCGGGTTGATGTTCACTACCGTCATTCCGGCGCGCAGAATGGCAAACAGGACAATCGGATACTGCAGCAGGTTGGGCATCATGATCGCCACCCGGTCGCCTGGGTTCATGCCGCGCAGCTTTTGCAGAAAGCCGGCGAAGTTTTGCGACATTTCGTCGAGATGGGTGAAACTCAGGTTTTTTCCCAGATTGCTGAAGGCCGGTTTGTCGCCGAACTTGCGGGTGATCTCGTCGAACAGATCGAGAACCGAGCGGTACTGCGTCATGTCGATATCTGCCGGAATCCCCGCAGGATAGCTTTTCAGCCAGACTCTCTCGATCATGATGGCTTTCTGAATAGGCGATGGTGAAAACTGGAGAAGAGTAGCCAAAATTACGAACGGGTGCAAACAGTGTCGCTTGGGAAAGAGTCATCGGCATTAGAATGACTCATGACTCCAACTTACTGGCAGCAGGCTTCGACTGAGCTGGCACAAACCGATCCGGTGATGGCTGGACTGGTGGCGCGCTTTTCATCGAGCTCGCTGGTTTCGCGCGGCGATCCTTTTTCTACCCTGGCGCGTTCCATCGTCGGTCAGCAGATTTCGGTCAAAGCGGCGGATAGCGTCTGGGCGCGTTTTGTCGCGGCGCTTCCAGCGCTTACCCCGGCCGCGGTACTGGGGGTCAGTCCAGAACTGTTGCGCAGTTGCGGACTGTCGGCGCGCAAGGTCGAATACATGGGGGATCTGGCGCGGCATGTACTGGAGGGGCAGATTCACATCGACCACTGGTCAGCGATGAGCGACGCTGAAATCATTGCCGAACTGACCGCCGTGCGCGGCATCGGCGTATGGACCGCAGAGATGTTCCTGATTTTTAACCAGTTGCGTCCCGATGTTTTTCCGCTCGACGACATTGGCCTGCAGAAGGCCGTGGCGCTGCATTACTTCGCTGGCGAGCGGCCGGTGCGCCGAGAGTTGGCGGCCTTCGGCGAGCGCTGGCGACCGTGGCGTTCGGTGGCCACCTGGTATCTATGGCGTAGTCTGGATCCGCTTCCTGTCGAGTATTGATCAGTCACCGTTGGCTGTGCCTTGTCAAGATTTTGTCAGCTCTTCAGTTTGGTGTAAGCCAGCATTGCGTACAATACGGTCTTTGCTTCCTGATTGCTTTTTTACAAGAGAAACTGACATGGCTTTGAATAACGTTCCTTCCGGTATTGCCCTTCCCAACGATTTCAATGTGATCATCGAAATCCCGATGCACGCCGACCCGGTCAAATACGAGGTGGATAAAGCCAGCGGGGCGATTTTTGTCGATCGCTTCATGTCGACAGCGATGCACTATCCGTGTAATTACGGCTACATTCCGCACACCATTTCGCCCGATGGCGATCCGGTCGATGTTCTAGTCATTGCCCAGTTTCCGCTACCGCCTGGCGTGGTAGTGCGTTGCCGTCCGGTCGGCATGCTCGACATGGAAGACGAGGCCGGTGGCGACGCCAAGCTGCTCGCCGTGCCGGTCGATAAGCTGACCACCATGTATCGCAGTGTCGTGAGTCCGCGCGATCTGCCGCAGATCATGCTCGACCAGATTTCCCATTTCTTTGCCCACTACAAGGATCTGGAGCCCGGCAAGTTTGTCAAGATCAGGGGCTGGCTGGATACGGAAGATGCCAAGAAGGAAATCATGGAAGGCGTCAGACGTTTCGAGGAAGCTCAGGAAAAACCGGCGTACTGATCCGGGGCGAGCCGGACGGGGGTTGCCATGCCTGAGAGTTCGAGCGGAAACCGCAATCCCCTTGGTGCCGCCCTGGCGCGCTTTTTCTCGTCACGGCTGAAACCCGCTTCGCGCCTGTGTGTGGCGCTTTCTGGCGGGCGCGATTCGGTAGTCCTGCTGCATGCCCTGAAACAGCGGATTTCTGCTTCAAATTGTTCGCTTGCGGCAATCCATGTTCACCATGGCCTCAGTGCGCATGCCGATGCATGGGCGGATTTCTGTGCCGACTACTGCCGAAGCCTGGGCGTGCCGCTGAACGTGGTTCGCGTCGAGGTGCCGCGTGACAGTGGCGAAGGGCTTGAGGGGGCGGCGCGTCGGATGCGGCATGCTGCGTTTGCCGCCGTTGATGCCGACTGGATGGTTCTGGCGCACCATCGCGACGATCAGGCCGAAACGGTATTGCTCAACCTGTTACGCGGGGCCGGAGTCGCCGGAGTCGCTGGCATGCAGGCCGAACGCCCTCAGCCGCAAGGGCCGGTGCTGGTGCGGCCGTGGCTGGATAGGCCGCGTACGGAGATTGAAGCCTATGCCGCCGAACACGCCTTGCGCTGGATCGACGACGAAAGCAATGAAGACCTGCATTTCCGCCGTAATTTCCTGCGCTGTGAGGCCTTGCCACGGCTGGAAGAAAAATTCCCCGGCGCTCGATTGTCTCTGGCGCGAGCAGCTCAGCATTTTGCCCAAGGGGCCCTGCTGCTCGACCAACTGGCTAAGATCGACCGGGCTGCGGTGATCGCGCCATCTGGACGCATCGGGCTGGATGGTTTTAATTCCCTGGCACCGGAACGAGAGGCTAACCTGCTACGCTTTGTCTGGGTGGATGCGGGGTTTCGTGCTCCCGATACGCGCTGGATCGATGAGGCACTCAGGCAGCTGGCCTGTACCACAGCCGTGTCGGAAACCTCTCTATCCACGTCCGACGGGGTGTTGCGTGTCTATCGCGGCGAATTGCATATCACCGGTCATTTTACGGCCGTAGCCGTAGTGCCTGTTCCCTGGTCAGGAGAGTCCGAGCTGGCGTGGGCGGGAGGACGGATTCGATTGCTTCCGGTTACCGGTTCGGGGTTTAGCCGTACGCTGATCAATGAGGGGGGAATGTCGTTCCGTAGCCGGCAGGGCGGTGAACGTTTGCAGCCCAACCCGAAACGTCCGCGCCGAAGCCTGCGCAACCTGCTTCAAGAATCTGCGGTTCCTCCGTGGGAGCGGGAGCGTCTGCCTTATCTGTGGAGCAATGATCGCTTGGTCTGGGTCGGCGGCCTAGGCGTGGATTCAGACTTTGCTTGCGTGGCAGGCGAGGAAGGCTTTTTGCCGGTCTGGGAGCCTTGATTCAGGCCAGCAGGGCATCGCTCAGCAATTTGAGACCGGTGAGCAGCATGGCGACGGCAATGGCCAGATTGAACGGACGTTGCGGCAAGCCCTTGAGTGATTTCAGCCCGATCCAGTAACCTACCGGAATCACCGGCAAGAGCAGGGCCGAAGTCATCAGGTTCGAGCTGTCGAGAAGCCCCAGAAATCCGTAGGGGATGAGCTTGCTGAAATTGACGATGGAAAAGAAAATCACCGTCGTCCCCACCATTCGTTCTCTATCCATGCCTTGAGGCAGAAGGTATTGCAGCGCGGGTGGTCCGCCGGCATGCGATATGAAGCTGGCAAAACCGGAAATGCTGCTCCAGAACAGGCCGCGAGTCAGCTCAGGCGGTCGGGGGTGGGTGATGGCCTTGACCTGTCGCAGGCGATCGAGGCCGAAGAGAAAAGCTTCCAGTCCGATCATGCCCTTGATCCAGCGGATATCGACCCAGTGGAAGAACAGTGCGCCGAGCAGCAGGCCAATCATCGCGCCGGGAATCATGATGCGCAGATTGGCGCTGTCTCCCTTGCCGCGGAAGATCACCAGACCAGCGGCATCCATGACCAGCAGGATGGGCAGCATGATCGCTGCGGCTTGTGGCGTGGCGATCATCAGCGAGAGCAGCGGAACGGAAAGGCTGCCCATTGCACCGCCAAAACCGGCTTTGGAGATTCCGACCAGCAGGACACAGAATGCGGCAATCGAGAGAAAAAGAGGATCGGTGAGCATGGGCGAAATGACATTCATGAGTTTGTCAGGTCAGAACTGCCACATTATCGCCGGTATTCAACAGCGGCCTCGTAATTCGTGTACATAAAACGTATTCATTGCAAGTGTTGAAGTTTATTGAACTTTTACGTACATTGCGCATCCTTCTTCAACAATTTGTCCAAATTGCCCTGTTTTTTAACTTTTGGCGCTTTGCTAACCCCCTGTTTTCAAGAGGTACATATGAATACCCTAACGATAAGTCGCCGCATCATCCTGATGGTTATGACCTCCATCGTTGCCCTGGTTTTGGTTGGCGGGGTCGGTCTTTACGTCTCCAGCAAGCAAACAGATAACATCAAGCTGATTACCGAGGATAGCCTGCCCAGCATCCTGATTCTGGGCGAAGCCCGGCAAGCTTACATGGATTTGCGAGTGGGCATCTACACCCACTTGGTGAATACCGAAGACCAGGCCATTCAGGCCGTCGAAATAAGAATTGAAGAAGCTGCGCAGAACCTGACGAAGAACCTCAAGGACTACGAAAAATTACTTTCCAACGAGCAAGACAGAAAACTCCTGGAGGCCAATACGAGTGATGTCAAGGCCTACATGGATCTGATGATTGGCAAGGTGCTGCCTATGTCACGCAAGAATGACAAGGTGGGCGCACGCAACCTGATCGTCTCTGAGGGAACAGTCCTCGGAGGAAGAATCAGAAAGAATTTCATTGATCACATGGCGTTCAACAAAAATCTTGCCGAGGAGACGGCAAAGTCGGCGTTAGCCAATGCTACTCTCGGGAAAACAATTTCCTTGAGTGTCATTTTGGGTGCCCTCATCAGCGTTGGATTGCTGGGGTTTTTCCTGCTCACCAACGTTAAAAATTCGCTGAACCAGATTCAGGCTATGGTTACTACCGTCGAGCACGATCTGGACTTTACAGTTCGCGTCAATGTCACCCGGCAGGACGAAATCGGGCAGACCACCCTGCTGCTCAACCGCTTGCTGGATAAGTTGCAGGGCAACCTGAAATCCATCTCCGAAGGAGCGCATTCTGTAGCGTCTGCCGCCAATTTGATGTCCACCACCTCCAACGAAGTGGCTACGGCTTCGCACCAGCAAAGCGAATCGGCGTCGGACATGGCCGCCACTGTCGAGGAAATGACCGTCAGCATCAATCATGTCGGCGATCGGGCGCAGGAAGCCAATCGAATCTCCAGTTCTTCCGGAGAATTGGCCATTTCCGGTGAAAGGGTCATTAGCCAGACAGTCAGCGACATTCAGGACATCGCCGCAACGGTAAGCGAAGCCGCCGAACTGATCCACGGTCTGGAACAGCATAGCCTGGAGATATCCAATGTGGTGGCGGTGATCAAGGAAGTCGCCGATCAGACCAACCTGCTGGCGTTGAATGCGGCGATTGAGGCGGCACGTGCCGGTGAACAGGGACGGGGCTTTGCCGTGGTCGCCGATGAGGTGCGAAAGCTCGCGGAACGCACGGCTATTTCAACGCAGGAAATTTCAGGCACGATCAATACCATGCGCACCAGTGCCAGCAATGCGGTCGCCAGTATGGAAGGCGTGGTCAGCCGAGTCGCCAAGGGCGTAGAAAGCGCGCAGGAAGCCAGTGAGGCTATCCGCAACATCGGTGAAGGGAGTCGTAACGCGGTCGAAATGGTTGAGGAAATTACCACAGCAATTCGTGAGCAGGCCTCGGCCACGAACAATATCGCCATACAGGTTGAGCGCATTGCGCAGATGTCCGAAGAAAGCAGTGCGGCTGCGGGAAACAGTGCTGAAACCGCACAGAATCTGGATCGACTGGCGACCGATATGCAACGTATTGTCAGTGCCTATAAGCTTTGACGGGAAAGCTCATGACGGCCGGGAGCATACTACTCCCGGCAGATGTCCTTGCGCTGCACACCCGCTGCAGATTTGATTCCGTTTTTCGGTAAAACGGGATTACTGGTCGGGGAAATGATGGTGTTCGCGGTCGTACATTTTTTCAATGGCGTTTCGCCGGTCGAGCGAGCTCTTCGCTTCGCCGAACAAGTACAACCCACCACAGATTGAACCCACAGCAATGAATATCAGGATTATGTAGCTGGCCAACATCATATTCTTCTGATTTTTGGGAGACTACCCAGTGTAGTCATTAGTTACGTGAATGCAACCGCTAATTCAGCCTAACAGGTAGAGTATCCCAGTGAGGGTTGTTTCTGCTTCATTTTTTTGTCAGGGAAGTGTGGGGTAGCGATGACTATCCCACTCCAGTTGTTTTATCAACGAGCTGAAATCATCGGCCAGTGGCGTTTGAAGCGTCAGCGGCAGGCCGCTGACCGGGTGAGTGAGGCGCATTTTTAGGCAGGCCAGCAACAGCCGAAAATATTTTCAGACAGGCGGTTGTACCGTCCCTTGCCGTAAGTTGCATCGCCGGTAATGGGTGATCGCGTCCTGTGCTTCGTTTTCTGCCAGCGGATATCCCCCCAATGGAAAAACAGGGCGCCGAGAAGCACACCGACGGGAATCATGATCCTCGGATTGGTGCGGTTACCCTTGCTACTGAAAATCACCAGTCCAGGGACATCCATCACCAACAGGATGGGACGCATGATGGCTGCAGCTTGCGAAGTGGCGATCGTCAGCGAGAGCAGGGGGCCGCAGACTATCCATGGCGCCACCGAAACCGGCCTTGGAAGCTCTGACCAGAAGGACGCAGAAAATGGTGATGGATAGAAAAAGAGGGTCGGAGAGCATGGGCGAAATGATGGGTCGTAATCTGTCAGGTCAGAACAACACCATAATCGTCGATTTGCTCTGCACCATTGACGGTGCTTGGTCAGTTTAAGACTATGGATGGAACCCGACTAGTGCACAAGTACTCAAAGCAAATTCCTCAGTCACTGCACGCGCCCAGAATCCAGACGCACATGCTCATGCTTTTCCCAGCACTTGGCGGACGACTTGAACCCAATAGCTGCCACCCAAGGAGAGTATTTCATCATTGAAGTCGTATCCAGGATTGTGCAACATGCATCCTGCGCCTCCAGGGCCAGCGCCGATCCAGATGTAGGCACCGGGCTTAACTTGCAGAAAGAAGGCGAAATCTTCCGCTCCCATCGAAGGACGAGGAGCAAGATCAACATTTTCCTCTCCGACTAAAGTACCAGCAGCGGCTGCGGCAATCTTCGCGATTGCCGGATCGTTTATTGTCGGAGGATAGCGTCGTTCGTAGTGTACGTTCGCACGCAGACCGAACGTTAATGCTTGGCCTTGCACGATTTCTCTGATGCGTCGTTCGGCCAGATCCTGCAATGTCGGGTCGAAGGCACGTACGGTCCCGCGCAAGATCGCCTGTTGCGGGAGAACATTCCAGGTATCGCCACCGTGAATCTGCGTGATGCTCACCACCAATGGATCAAGCGGGTTGACATCCCGGCTGACGATGGTTTGCAGGGCAGTAATCAGTTGTCCTGCGGCAACCATGGTGTCTCTGCCAAGGTGCGGCATGCCTGCATGGGCGCCGTGACCTTCCAGCGTGATCTCGAAGATGTCGTAGGAAGCCATCTGACCGCCTGGGCTGATGGCGAATTGCCCTACTGGAAGTCCCGGCCAGTTGTGCATTCCAAACACTGATTCGATGGGAAATCGCTCGAAAAGTCCTTCTTCGACCATGACACGCCCTCCGCCTTCATTTTCCTCGGCTGGCTGAAAAATGACGGCTACTGTCCCGGAGAAATCGCGGGTGGCCGCCAGATAGCTGGCCGCACCAAGCAACATCGCCGTGTGTCCATCGTGTCCGCATGCATGCATCTTGCCTGGGCGTTGAGAGCGGTGGGCAAAGCTGTTGACTTCTTCAATGTCGAGCGCATCCATATCGGCGCGCAAACCGATCCAGGGGCCCGGCGCCTTGCCGTGAATGACGCCGACTACACCAGTACGGGCAATGCCGGCATGAACTTCGATGCCGAAGGAACGGAGCCGATCAGCAACAAAAGCACTACTCACATGTTCTTCGAACGCGGTTTCTGGATGGGCGTGGAGGTGATGCCGCCATTGACACATCGACTCATGGAGGGCAGATAACTCTGGAATAATGTTGCGATTGTTGGACATAAATCTGATTTCCATTTCCTTGATATTTTTTTGTTGCGCAGCCCGTCAAGTACTGATGACGTTAACAGGCTGCAATACCTTCAATTCGATGACCATTTTCGATCATCGAATTGAGGGCTGCGATTCAACTTCCTAATGGCGCGTAAAAAACTGAGCGATCAGGGTTGCGCCCATAAAGGTTCCAGCATTTGCAGCAAACGAAACAACGACGATTCTCCAGCCCAGGCGACGGAATGCAGGAATGTCCTTGGCGATCGACAAGCCCGCAAAGGTAAGCATTGGTGTGATGAGTGCCAGGAAATTGATTTTTCCGGTTAAAGCGCTCATCTGTGCTGCCCACGGGAATAGTGGCGAGGTCAAGAACATCGCAATAAAAGAAACCCAGCATACCGCTGGGATTTTTTTGCCAGTTACCCTGTTTAACAGCACCCCAACCAATACTGCTGCCACGATAATTCCCATGCCGGGCATTGAGTCAAGCGGTTTGCTGCCCCGCGCGATCCAGTCGGCAATGAGCGCAAGAGCACCAGACAGCAACCAGGCGAAAGCTATCCCGGTGGAACTTAATGGAGTATGAAGATCGGCAATTTCTTCAGTTTTAATCTCCTCATGCGACGACGATGCAGCCGTTTTTCTGCCGATGATCGGCTCCATGACGCGATATCCCCAGACGGCTATGGGCAAGGAAACAAAGAGGGTGAAGTAGGTGCCGATCGTCGTGGTGATCAGATTGCTGGCCGCCGCAAACGTCATCACTTCTTTGGCGATTTCCGGCGTTTGTTGCGCTGAAATAGCTCCGGCGGCGGCAGCCATCATACTGCCCGATCCGACGCCAGCTCCCATCGCCAGTGCAATGGGGTCGAAGATGCCGAGACTCGTAACAAAACCAGCCAGAATCGCAATGAATACTGCACCAAACACTGTGCCGGTGAGGTATTCCGCCAGCACGCCGCGACCCTCAGGCGAATCCATGCCATATTTCTCGCCAATAATCGCAAGACTTGGTTCGCGACCTACGGAGAATGTTGCGCCAATCGCTTCGCGTTTGATTCCAAGCAGTAGTGCCAAAGGCAAGCCGAAGATGATCGTACCGACAAAATGACCGAACTCCTGAAACATCAAAGCCCAACCAGATTCGATAATCTTTGGAATCGACCCACCTACCAGTAGGCCAAGTTTTGCGACAAACAACAGGAGAGCCGGTTGCAGGATTGTTGCCGCCGTGAATTGCATGCCTGTTTCGATACGCAACATACTGGGGACGCGATTTTTCACCAGACCAAGTGACGCACCCATTAATAGGGCCCAGATCATAGGCAACAAGACAACCTTGCCGGGGCCGACATTGAAGGCGACCGAACCGATCAATTCGGCAATAACCATGATCACCAGTGCAAAGAAATAAAGCTTTGCAAAACGAAAGGTGTCATTTTCGCCAATCGTTAACGTTTTTGTGACTGTGCTATTGCTGGAATTGTCCATTTCGCTCCCCGTTGTTAGAAGGTAAAGTAATTTTATCGACCCTGTGAACCCGATCATGCCGTCCTGTATTCACCCAATCAATAACCCTGATAGGCAAATTGTGTTCTAATTTACAGAACACTGGAATTCTATCCATGCCTGAGAAAATTAAAGAAGCGCGTATTGTTTTTCTATTTGAAGCGATACAGCGCGGCAGCATGCGAGCAGCCGCTGATGCGCTTGGTATCGCGCCCTCAGCGGTGAGCCGGCAGATTGCTTTGCTGGAGCAGGAGTTGGCTATCCCTTTGATTGAGCGCCACGCACGCGGGGTCAAGCCGACGGAGGCCGGCCAGCTTCTGATCGAATACTTCCGAGAACAGCGCTCGCACCAGAATGACCTTCTTTCGCATTTACAAGAACTTCGCGGACTGCGCAGTGGCACCGTCCGTGTCGCGTTGGGAGAAGGGTTCGTGTCGGATTTCATGGCTGGGCCATTGCGCAGGTTTAGCAAGGATTACAGCAATGTTTCTATTGTTCTTGATGTCGGAGGGACTAATGAACTTATTCGAAGGGTCTGCGAAGATGAGGCAGATATCGGCGTAGTGTTTAACCCGCCTCAAGGCAACAAGATCGTTTCGGTGACATGCAGTAAACAACCGGTGCAAGCGATAGTCGGTCCTGGTTTTCCATTACTGCGCGAAGCTGGGCCGTTCAAGATTACCGATTTCCTATGCTATCCGCTGGCACTCAATCATCCAACATACGGAATGCGACATGTCCTGCAACTCGTTGAGGAAATAGAGAAAATTAGAATGACTCCGAATCTGACGACAAATTCGTTCTACATACTCAGGCAATTCGCCAAGTTGCAGCTTGGCGTAACCTTCCTACCTTCTTTCGTTGCGGCAGATGAACTTGAGGCGGGTGAATTGTTTGCAATTCCGGTCCGGCAGTCGATTATGGAAAACGCAGAGGTTCATCTAATCAAACGCCCAGGACGGAGACTTTCATTTGCTGCCACCCGGATGATGCAATACATGGCTTCTGGCATGCGATCACTGAAAAACTGAAATACCCTCGGTTTTACTTCTGCCAAAGGCGAGGTTTCACGCGACCAGTTTTCTTTATGCTGTTCTCTGATCGAGTTCTCTGGGAACTGAAGAGGTGATCTGTAACCAGGGGTCGAATGCTGCCGTTTCCTGTTGTGGAAAATTTCGATGTCTTCCACGGCAGCAGACGATATCCCGACGTGAATTGCAGAGTGCGCGCCAAGCACATCATCTCGGGGAATTCTCCTGCTTGTCCTGGGTGCAGAGAAGTCGGCTATTTGAATTGGGTGGCAGTTTTATGGTCGGATCGCTGAGATTAGCACTTTCGACAAGGGCGAGGGGGCGGGCGCGATGTCCGTTTCCCTTTCAAGGAAGTGCTGGGTAAATATTGTTTTCGGCCCGTCAGTCGATAGCGGCTCGGTAAGGGTCGTAGTTCCAGCCTAGTGCTTCAACGACCGAGATGAAATTGTCAGCCAGCGGTGCTTCAAGCGTCAGAGGTTGTCCGCTGACCGGGTGCGTGAGGCGCATTTCAAGGCAGGCGAGTAACAGTCGGCGACAGCCGAAGAGTTCCTGAAACAGGCGGTTATGCCGTCCCTTGCCGTAGGTCGCATCGCCGATGATCGGGTGGGCAAGGTGCTTGAGGTGCCGGCGCAACTGATGGCGGCGGCCGGTTACCGGCTTCAGTTTAAGCAGGGCGTAACGACTCGTCGGATAGCGGTCGACGCCGTAGGGTAGTTCAACCGTTGCCAATCGCCGGTAATGGGTGATCGCGTCCTGTGCTTCGTTTTCTGCCAGCGGATTGCGGAATTCGTAATCGTCGAACTGGCGGCTGAGCGAGTGATCAATACGTCCGGATTCTTCCGGGTGACCGCGGACGATGGCCACATAGGTTTTGTCGATATGTTGCGATTCAAATTGCGCACTGAGTAAGCGACCGATGTCCCGGTCCAGCGCAAACAGCAGGACGCCGGACGTTCCGCGATCCAAGCGATGTGCGGGATAAACATACTGGCCGATCTGGTCGCGCAGCATCTGTACGGCAAAGCGGGTTTCGTGGCGATCAAGCACGGTGCGGTGGACCAGGAGTCCAGCAGGCTTGTGAATGGCGATCAGATGCTCGTCGCGGAAAAGGACGGGGAGATGTTCCGGCATTACTCGGGGTCACCCGAGGGGAATTGCCCGTCAAGGTAAAGCCAGCGCCCCTGTTCGCGCACAAAACGGCTGCTTTCGTGCAGCCGGTGGGCGCGACCGGCGATCTTGTAGCGGGCGACGAATTCGACCATCGCCGTGTCGGGGCTGGTGGGCTGGTGTTTTCTGACCTCAAGGCCGAGCCAACAGGTTTTTGTTTCGTCGTCGAGATCGAGCGCTGCCGGGCGCGTGTTGGGATGCCAGGTGCACAGGAGGTAGGGCTCAAGTGCCAGAACATAGGCGCTGTAGCGCGAGCGCATCAGGGCTTCTGCGGTAGGCGCTGCAGCACCGGCATGGTATGGCGCGCAGCAACTCGTGTAGGGGCGCTGGCTGCCGCAAGGGCAGGCAGCGTTGGTGAACGGGACGGTCTTAATGCTTCATCCCTCCGTGCTCCATGGGCTTGTCGCCGTGCATGGGAATCTGGTTTTTCCGTACCGGTGCGCTGATTTGCAACTTGCTGCCATCGTCAAAGCTGAGCGTGATCGGGATGGCGTCGCCTTCCTTGAGCGGCTGGTGCATACCAATCAGCATCACGTGGTAGCTGCCCGGCTTGAGTTCGGCCTGACCATTGGCTTTGATGTCGATGTTCGTAACTTCTCGCATTTTCATCACGCCGTTGTCGTTGATGTGGTTGTGCAATTCAACGGTTTTGGCGGCGGGGCTTTCGGCTTTGAGCAGTTTACGGTCCTCTTTGCCAGTGTTCATGATGACCATGAACGCGCCGGTGGCGGGGGCATTGGGGGGCGCCAAGCGGACATAGGGATCGTGAATCATCAATTCGGGTTCGGCAGCAAAAGAGATACAGGGCAGTGCGGCAACGAATATCAGGACAAGGCGGCGCATTGTGGTTCCTCTCAAAGGGGAGTTACGGTTTCAGCAGTGGTCGTATCTTATCAACAATCTGTTGCGGGCTGGTTCCATGCGGCAGTCTCGCGGCAAGTTTGCCGTCGGGGGCGACGACATAGGTAAAGGATGAATGATCAACCGAGTACAGGCCGTCGGCATTGGGCTTTTGCTTCATGTAGCGTGCGCCGTACTGGCGGGCAACCTGAGCCACCTGTTCAGTGCTTCCGCTGAGGCCGAGCAGGCTGGGGTGAAAATAGGGAACGTAAATCTTCAGCACCTCCATGCTGTCGCGTTCAGGGTCGACGGAGATGAACACGCCCTGAACCTGTTCCAGTTCCTTCGGCGTGAGCGCCGAAAGAGCTTGCGCCAGCGCCGCCAGCGAGGTTGGGCAGACATCGGGGCAGAAGGTGTAGCCAAAGTAGATCAGTACGACTTTGCCGCGATAGTCGGAGAGCGAAACGGGACCGGCCGGACTGTTCAGCGTGAAGCTGGTTTTGGCGGTTGTATCTGCTGCAGGTGATGAAGAAAGCGCTGCGCCCATGCCTTTATCCAAAGTTGCCTGGGGTTCCCAGAAAAAAGCCAGCCAGAGCAGTATTGCGAGGAGCGTTGCGATCAGCAGCATCCATTTTTTCTGATTCTTCATAAGCTCATTTTCCACCGATTAGCGTCCTGCAACGTCAAAATTGAAGGGGATGGCTAGGGTCTGCTTGCCGCTGCTGAGCAATACCGTGGCCGTCCACTCCATGCTTCCGGTGATGCACACCGGCAGGGTGGTCTGTCCGCTGAATCGGCCGTCGCCGCCGACGAGTTGCGGGCGGTTAAGCCCCATTTTCATCTGCGTGCCTTCGAAATCAATGGCCACCCGCTCGGCTTTGCCTCCGTCGATAGTGACTGTCAGCTTGAGGGGCGATAGCGGTCGAAGCGGCAGTGGGTCGATCAATAGCTCAAGTCGACTGCCGTCAGGTAGCGTGGCCGTGCACGGGCGTATTCCGGGGGTACAGGCGCTTGCCGGGAGCGTAAGTTCGGCCTGGGGTTGCAGCAGCGGTGCGAATTTATACCCAATCACGCCGAGAATGGCGGCAATCAACAGAATTGCGAGGGTAATCAGCGGATTATTACGCATGGTACGTCAGCATGGGCGGAAATATTAATGTCGCATTATCGCTCTACACGGCGATCATTGATCGGGTCTTCATTGTATTTTTGAATAACTGGGGTAAAGTATTCGCATAACGGTCGTTAAACCTGTCAGCTCTCTTTTTTTACCTTGACCGTACGGAATGCCGATGCTGGATAATCTTGCCGAACCCTCTCTCGATTGCCGCTTGCTGAACGATTTTCAGCAGAATTTCCCACTCTGTCCGGCGCCTTTTGCCGAGTTGGCTCGTGGGTTGGGGGTGGCCGAGAGCGTGGTTCTGCGCATGCTGGAAAAGCTGCGCAGAGAGGGGAAGATCGCCCGTGTCGGTGCGGTGTTCGCGCCCAAGCGTATCGGTTCCAGCACCTTGGCGGCATTGTCCGTTCCGACGGAAAAGCTGGCGCTGGTTTCCGAGGCGATCAATCGTTTTCCCGAAGTGAATCATAACTATGTGCGTGAGCATCATTACAACCTGTGGTTTGTCGTGACCGCAGGTTCGGATGGGCGTCTGCAGGCCGCGCTGGGCGCGATCGAGCGGGCTGCCGGCTATCCACTGCTGCGTTTGCCTCTGCTGAAAGAGTACACGGCGGGACATGAAGGTGGTGTGTCCGTTCCTGCCGAGACGTATGAATCGCCGACGGTGCTCGATGAAATAGAGCGCCGCCTGGTGATGGCTTTGCAGGAAGGACTGCCGTTTTTTATCCGGCCTTTTTCGGTGCTCGCCAGTCGGGTCGGGTGCGACGAGAGCGAGGTTCTTGAACGCATTCGCCGTTGGTGTGCCGAGGGCGTCATCAAGCGTTTTGGCGTGGTCGTCCGGCAGCGTACGGCCGGGGTGGGGGGGAGTGCAATGCTGGTCCTTGATATTCCGGATGCGCAGATGGCCCAGGTCGGCGCAAGTCTGGCGCAGCAGGACAGTATTTCTCTCTGTTACCAGCGCCCGAGAAGCTTGCCCGACTGGCCCTACAATCTGTTCTGCATGATCAAGGGTGACGGTCGGGAAAACATTCAGCAGAGTATTGTCGATCTCCTGCAGCGCCTAGAGCTTTCGGCGTGTGCCTACGATCTTTTGTTTTCTGTGAGTCCAATCAAAAAAAACGGACTTGCCCCGGCCTGAAGCCAAAGCGAGTCCGTTCTGGTACTTGGGACTTACGCTTCAGCTACGCGCTTGGCGATATGCGCCAGCGCTTCCTCCACCTGATCGACCAGAATCAGGCAAAGATCGCCGGGCTTCAAGCCGGCCAGTGCCGTGTCAATGGCCACGAACTCGCCGTGAATTTCCACGATGTCTCTCGCCCGCTTGGCATTTTCGAGTCCCTGTTGCAGCAAGGCTAAAACTTCGCCGTCAGCACGACCACGCTGACATTGATCCTGGTAGAGCACGACCTGATCGAAGGCGTCGCCAAGAATCTCGGTCTGCTGGCGGATGTCCTCGTCGCGCCGGTCACCGGCACCGCTAATCACCACGGATCGGCGGCAACCGGCTTTGGCCGGCATTTGGTCAATGGCGTTGACCAGCGCCTGAATGGCATCCGGGTTGTGGCCGTAGTCGGCGATCAGCGTTGCCCCGCGATAACTGAACAGATTGAAGCGCCCCGGGGCATTTTCAGCGTCGGCGACAAAACCGGCCAGGCCCGCCTCGATGACCTTCCAGTCAAGTCCGAGAGCCCAGCCCGCGCCGGTCGCGGCCATCGCGTTTTCGACCTGGAATCCGATGGCGCCGTTGGCGGTGACGGGGATTGCGGACAGCGCCAGCCGGTGCTCGAAACTACCCTCTGAGGCAACGATGGAATCGCCGTCCAGATAGATGATCCGTTTGCCCTGGGCGCGGTGCATGGCCATGACTGGATGATTGCGGTCGCAGGCGAAGAAAATAACCTTGCCCGGACAGGAATTGGCCATCTTCACGACCATCGGATCGGCAGCATTGAGTACCGCCGTCCCGGTTTCCGGCTTGACGTTCTGCACGATGACGCGCTTGACCACCGACAGGTCTTCCACCGTGCTGATGTAGGACAGTCCCAGATGGTCGCCCTTGCCGATGTTGGTGATGACGGCGACATCGCAGCGATCGAAGCCGAGACCCTCGCGCAGTACGCCACCACGTGCGGTTTCGAGCACGGCAGCATCAACATCCGGATGAAAAAGTACGTTTTTGGCGCTTTTGGGACCGCTGCAATCGCCAGTGTCAATGCGTCTGCCTTCGATGTAGACCCCGTCGGTGCTGGTCATCCCGACGCGCAATCCGTTGCTGCCAAAAATACTGGCGATCAGACGCACCGTGGTGGTCTTGCCGTTGGTTCCGGCGACAGCGACCAGCGGGATGCGGGCATCATCGCCATCGGCAAACATGTTGGCGATGATCGCCTCGCCGACCGCCCGGCCCTTGCCGAACGACGGCTGCAGGTGCATGCGCAGACCAGGTGCAGCGTTGAGTTCAACGATGCCGCCGCCCTGTTCTTCCAGTGGGCGCAGGACGTTGTTGCAGACGATGTCGACGCCGGCAATATCGAGGCCGATCATCTGCGCGGCGGCAATTGCTCGAGCGGCAAAATCGGGGTGCACATCGTCAGTCACGTCGGTGGCCGAGCCACCGGTCGACAGGTTGGCGTTATTGCGCAGGACGACGCGCTGGCCCTTGGGTGGAACCGACTCGGCAGACAGGCCGTCGTGGGCGAGGCGGGCCAGGGCAATATCGTCAAAGCGAATCTTGGTCAACGAGGTGGCGTGACCTTCGCCGCGGCGCGGATCGCTATTGACCAGATCCACCAGTTGCTTGACAGTATGTACGCCGTCACCGACGACCATCGGCGGTTCGCGGCGCGCCGCAGCGATCAGCTTGCTGCCGACGACCAGCAGGCGGTGATCCTGTCCGGAAAGGTAGCGTTCAACGAGCACTCCATCGCTGATCTTGTACGCGGCAGCATAGGCAATCTCGACTTCTTCGCGGGTGGTCAGGTTGACGGTGACGCCTTTGCCCTGATTGCCATCCTGCGGTTTGATGACCACCGCGCTACCGCTGGTGATGCCAATTTCGCAGGCGGCTTTCCAGGCGTCTTCGGCGTTTTCAACCGGTCGTCCGATGGGTACCGGAACGCCAGCGGCCTGCAACAGTTTCTTGGTCAGTTCCTTGTCCTGGGCAATGGCTTCGGCGACCGCGCTGGTGCGGTCGGTTTCGGCGGCCTGGATGCGCCGTTGCTTGCTGCCCCAGCCAAACTGGACCAGGCTGCCGCCGGTCAGGCGACGATAGGGGATATTGCGTGCCATGGCGGCATACACAATCGATCCGGTGCTCGGGCCGAGGCGGATGTCTTCGTCGATTTCACTCAGTTGCTTGAGGGCCGCCTCCAGAGTGAACGGGGTGTCGTCGAGTGCCGAGCGGCAGAGGTCCTGGGCGATCTGGAACGCCAGTCGACCGACCTCTTCTTCGCTGTATTCGACGACGACCTGATAGATGCCGTTTTCAACCGTCTGTGCTGTCCGGCTGAAAGTCACCGGGCATCCGGCCTGCGCCTGCAAGCCGAGGGCGGCAAATTCGACGGCATGTGCCAGGGATACCGGGCTGGTATTGTCAGTCGTCTGAAGCAGGGCCAGTTCCGGGAAACGCTCGCGCAGTCGCGCCTCGAAACCCGGCAGGTTGGCAATGTTCTTTTCGGCTTCGGTGCACGAAACGATGGCTTCGATCGAGGTGTGACGGCTCCAGAGGTTCGGGCCACGCAGTGCTCTGATGCGGGAAACTTCCATATTGTCTTTTCCAGTAGCGTCAGGCGCTCAGGCCTGAAGAGGGTCAGCGGGAATAAAAGTGGCGATGCCGGTGCGAATCATGTCCGGGGTGAGTTCCAGCGCCCAGGCTGCAGCAACTGCCGCCAGCAGGTTCTCGACGCAGTACGCCGGGGTGCCAGGACGGGTCATCGGCAGTTCGGCGAATTGCACCAGCGATTGTTCATTCATGCCATGCGCCAGAATGACCCAGCCATGGCGGATAAAGACACAACGGCCGTTTTTCTTGCGGTGCTCGGCGAGGGCCGTGACTTCCGGGTTGAGTCCAAAGTACAGGACTTCACCATCCGAGAGTTCGGCCATGTCGACGACTAGCGGATCGTCGGCGTTGAGAATCGATGCGCCGGTCGGCAAGACGACGTCAACTTGGGTGCGCAGGGTCTTGAACACCTTGTCGAGATCAAGTACGTCGTAGACTTCGAGTCCATCCATGTGGCGGATGTTGGTAACAATGCCAATCTGGCAGCGGTCGTAGGCCAGGCCGTTTTCCAGAATGCTGGCCGCACCGTTTTCAAAAACGGCGGTGTCGACGGCGCGTGACATCAGCATCCGGTGCGCTGCAGGCCAGTTGGCACTGTCTTCGCTTTCCAGTTTGCGGCGCCCGAGGAAGAGGCCGTCGCTGCAGGCCAGACCGACATTCTTGCCGGCCAGTTGCAGCAAATGGCCAAGCAGCATGGCGACCGAGGTCTTGCCTTGCGAGCCGGTGATTCCGGCGAGCGGAATGCGGCTCATCGAGGTATCCGGGAACAGATGTTCGACAATCGCCTCGCCCACCGGGCGGGGTTTGCCAACGCCGGGTTTAAGGTGCATCAGCAGGCCCGGGCCGGCATTGACTTCGACGATGGCGCCGCCTTGTTCCGCGAGCGGCTTGGAAATGTCGTCGGCGACCAGATCGATACCGGCGATGTCCAGGCCGACAATCCGCGCGGCCAGCGAGGCAATCGCTGCTGTATCCGGATGGACTTCGTCGGTGACGTCGAATTCGTGATTGGCGTTGCGCTGGATCAGGACTTCGCGACCCAGTTCAGGGATCGATTCCGGGGTGAGTTTCTGGCGCGAGAGTTCGATTTTTGCCGCCGAATCCATGCGGATCCGGCTGAGCGGATGATTTTCGCTCGTGCCGCGCCGGGGGTCGCAATTGATCTGCAGTTCGATCAGTTCGCGAATGTCTGACTGGCCATCGCCGGTGACCTTGACCACGTCGCCGCGACAGGCCGCAACGAGTTTTCCGCCGATCACCAGAAGACGGTGTTCGGTGCCCGAAATGGAGCGCTCGACGAGGACGCCACTACCTTCGTCAATGGCCACCGAAAAGGCTTTTTCAATTTCTTCCTGATCCTTGAGGTCAATGAAAACGCCACGACCATGGTTGCCGTCGATGGGTTTGACGCAGACCGGCGTGCCAATATCCTGCGCCGCTTCCCAAGCGTCGGACGCACAGTTCACTTCGCGACCTTCGGGAATCGGAATGCCGCAGGATTCGAGCAGTCGCTTGGTTAGGTCCTTGTCGCGGGAAATGCCTTCGGCGATGGCGCTGGTCTGGTCGGTTTCAGCGGTCCAGATGCGGCGCATCGCCGCACCGTAACCGAGTTGGACGAGATTTCCGGTAGCCAGAAGGCGAATGGTCGGAATCCCACGGTCATCTGCGGCTCTGACAATACTGGCGGTTGATGGCCCCAGGCACAGCGAGTCAACCAGGTCGGTAATTCGTTCCACTGCGGCCTCGACGTCAAACGGGCGGTTCTCCATCGCCGCCATGATCAGGTCGCGGGCTTCGTGTAGTGCCGTCAGGGTGACCTGCTCCTGCCAGGCCCTGACGACTACCTTATAGACGCCGCGCTTCGAGGTTTCGCGCGTCCGGCCGAATCCTCCACCCAAGCCGGCCAGATTCTGCAGTTCGAGGGCAACGTGTTCG
>JBAXHE010000042.1:0-24650 GCA_037139055.1 Betaproteobacteria bacterium
TTCTGCTAGAATGCGCCCTCTTCTGGAGAGGTGGATGAGTGGTTTAAGTCGCACGCCTGGAAAGCGTGTGTGGGATAACATCCCACCGCGGGTTCGAATCCCGCCTTCTCCGCCAGAACATAACGGAAACCCGCACTGCCGAAAGGCTTTGCGGGTTTTTCGTTTCTTAATATAGTAATGCTATATAAATATATGTGAATGCATGTTTAAATTATTTACATCGCCTTTAAGTTCTTGGTGTCCCCGTTTTGTCCCTGTTTGTCCCTGCACGTCCCGCTAAGCATGCCCCCGTTTTGTCCCTGCCGTGGCCGTTGTGGCCGTTTCGGTGCATTATATTTACCCCGTTTAGTATTTTTAATCTATGTTTGTGTCCCGCTTGACCCGTTCATTTTCTTGTGCATAATGACCGTATGACTTTGCCTGATTCTCATACTAAACGCCAGCAGCGGAAGCGCACCATGCAGCTTCTCCATTCTGTTCGCGTGAGATATCAAAAAATGCTGTCGCGAGCATATAAACATAGCTTATCGTTGCAACGAGACGCTCGCTCTTGCTCTCACGTATTGCCCCAGTTGACGCTTTGCAATAGGCAGCAGACAAGTCGGCGGCGCTTGATTTGGGATGAACGGCGGCAACTTAGATATGATCTGCGAGACTCTTTAATGGCATGGCATGATCAACAGATTTGCTCTGCCGAGCCGTGTGATGTCGCGGCGCTTGAAGAGCTTAAGCAGACGGATCACGACAGCTGCATGGTGATTATTAATCGCTTTAACTTTGGTCCTGCCGATGTCGTAGGGGGATCACCGCTTATCGACTCAGCGCATCAGCATTATATTGTTGCTACTTTGGATGCCAAAGAAACTGATACAGCTACAGCGTCGTCGGCGCTCGAACTTTTAGATATTGAGCTATCTGAGCGACAACGGCAGACGGCACTTGCAATAGTGTTGGCTTTTACACCGTGGGCATCCAATACCACGATTCGCTCGACCCCGCGCCGCTCTGGCGCACCATCTTCCGCTCTCTGCTAAAACCAAAAAAAGTTTTTTGTCTGGTTTAGCAGAGGCGCGTTTAAAGCCCCTGTCTTTGTTTTTTGGCTTGCGCCTCTCGCAGTTTGGAGAGTTTGGCAATGTCCACTATTAGCAGCATTACCCTCGCACTACTTCAGAATATATTTCCCAACGTCATATTGATCGATTCGCACAAAGCGGCTTCGTCACTAGGCATCGCTTACAAAACGCTCAATAACGCTGGG
This sequence comes from Betaproteobacteria bacterium, assembly GCA_037139055.1. GTDB lineage: Bacteria > Pseudomonadota > Gammaproteobacteria > Burkholderiales > Rhodocyclaceae > Propionivibrio. The sequence goes on from JBAXHE010000042.1 coordinate 1,259, forward strand.
GCTGATTTCCCAATTAAACCGGTGAAATTTGGGAGAAATAAATTCTATCGGCTGATTGACATCGCGGCGTTCATCGATAATTCGCTTGGTATTGCTGTGTCTCCTGCGGCGACTCAAATCGCTCCACCTTCTGATCTTACACAGCAAAAACGAGGCCGGGGTAGGCCGCGCAAGCAGCAGTTAAAAGAGAACACTAGGCAGCGGGTGGGGGTGTCGTTATGAGCGACATCAAATTAACTAACCGTGAGGCAGATTTAATTGCTAGTGCAATGGAAATTGAGGCTGTTGATGTAAAAAAAGCCGGTCGACTTGGCTTTATGGCCCTAGCATTAGCTCAAACGACCTTGCCGCACAGCAAAGTGGAGGGGACTGAGTTTGAACGTACGAACGGCATCTACACCTTATCTATTCGTGTTCCAAGGCAAGTTGGCATTCTTCCTTACGGCATGATGCCGCGCATCCTCATTGCGTGGATTTGCACAGAAGCTATAAAAACCAAATGTCCGAATTTGTTGCTTGGAAAGTCGCTGAATGAGTTTATGATTAAGCTCGGACTTAGTAATTCGGGCGGAGAGGGTGGAGATATTACACGGATAAAAAGTCAAGCAAAAAGCCTGTTTTCGTCAACTATCTCGCTGATAAAAGTAGATGACGACAGATCTGATGATTTTGACATTGAAAACATTTCAATGGTACGCAGAGCGAGGTTACTTTGGAATCCAAGGAAGCCTGACGAAAATAGCATATTTGAGTCCCATTTGTCACTTACTCAAGATTTTTTTAAGATGATTTTGGATTCATCTGTGCCGATCGACTTACGCGTTTTACACAGCCTGCGGCGTTCGCCGCTGGCGATGGATATTTATGTATGGCTGGTCTACAGGTTTTTCATTCTTCGCCGTGAAACACTGATTCCATGGCGCAGGCTGCAATCCCAAATCGGAGCGAAATACCAACCAAACCAACGGGGGTTGCTTGATTTTAAGCGTGAGTTTATAAAACGCCTCAAAGAAGTTTTGCTGTTCTATCCACAAGCAAAAGCAATCGTGCATGAGAACGGACTAAAATTGTACCCGTCGCCATTTCATATTCCGCAGAAGATGGCGCGAATGTACTTGTGAGTAAGCCAGTGATCTAGGAAGGTTGTCCACGCAGAAACGCTCTCACGGGCAGGTTTCTGCTGGACACCTTAGTACTCTTGGCCTCATACACCATTCCTGAAAGTTATCCACGCAGAAACGCTCTCACGTTCACGCAGAAACACTCTCACATTCACGCAGAAACGTTCTCACACTCTGATTTTAAAAACCTCTGTAACCCTCGTGCAGCATGATGTTCAGCACAACGCACAAAGCTACCCAAGTAGTTATGCATTTATTTTTTTCATGTATAAACAGATATTACAGTGCCGCTTGCTGTGGATAACTCTAGTTGGGGTCGGGTATAAATAGCCAAAAACCAGAGTTTTGCAAGGAAAGGCGTCGATCCAATCACCACCATACGGATCGAGCCTACCTGGTCACAAATTCAATGCTCCGAACAGAGAACGTGTGAACCGACCGATAGGATATATCGAGCACTACGACACGCACGCGTGACGCGCGTCAGCCGGGAAAGATAGGGCAGAAACAAGCTCTATCGGATTATTTGGCGCATACTGTGTCCCCTTTGCCTGTGCCGTAAAAACGGCTTAAATCGCGTTTGTGTCGGTCTATGGGTAGAGTTTCATTGAGTGTTTTCGGCTGTAAATAGACGATCACTGTGCCCGTAGTCACTTGCGATTAGGGACGCAGCCACACGAATCAAGGGGTAGCTGATGTACAATTTTTTTGTGACCGGGTTGGATATAACTTTCCCCCGTGGTTCGCTAACGATGCCACGCAGCCGAGTGTTCCAGTCTACGGACAAAGATCTTGAGAGCCAGTACGCACCAAGCGGTGTGTTTGACGAGGCGGCTCTGATGAAGCTACCTTCTATCTTCACGAATGAATCGAGCCGTGATACAGCTTCCCCAGCCATGGCAAGGGTTGGCAAGATCACAAAAATCAGGAGCAGTCCAAAGGATTACCATATTGAATACACGCTCGATGCTGACATTCCGCCGATCCCCAACGCTGTGCTCGAATCACTCGCTGCTAAATTGCACTTCGACATTAGCACTAGGTATTTTGATGAGTTCCACACCAACCACTGGGCCGTCAAGGACGTTGATCTGTTCCGGGTGATATTTACTGAAGGTATTGGACGTATTAAGCCGACGATCTTCAAATTGTCAGACGGGGCCGTCGACGCCAAGCTGGTGACGGTAATGATGCCGTTTGACGCCGGGTTCAACGGAGTTTTCTCTGCCCTACAAAGCGCAGTCAGTGCAGCCAACATGCGGTGTTTGCGCGCCGACGACATCTGGGATGATGATGTGATTATTCAAGACGTGGTAAAGCTCATTGGGACTGCAAGGATCGTGATCTGCGACCTAACGGGCAAGAATGCCAATGTGTTTTATGAGGCCGGGATCGCGCACACATTGGGCCAGGACGTGATCCTGATCGCGCAGCATGAGTCCGACATTCCCTTCGATCTTCGACACATCCGGCATATTAAGTACTTACCTAACGAACAAGGGTTGAGTGATCTGGCGGAGAAGGTATCGTCGCGGCTGGAAACCTTGATTTGTAGGTAAAAATATACACAGTCGGCCTTTTTGCGGTTCTTGAGTAGCTGCTATTGTCCCGGGAAGCATATCTTTGCCGTTTGGCAGCGATATGCTTCTAGAATCGAGGGGCAAGGATATGCTTCTAAGAAAAAGCCAACCAGATTTCGGTTGGCTTTTTGCTTTATGTCTCCGAGAGAATATCGCTTGAAAGAATCGGCGTTATCCAACTACCTTGTCCAGTTTCGAGTCCACCACCGTAGTGGGAGCCTAGCCAAGGTTGTCCGAGGTAGCGCCCCGATCTTGATAGGGGAGCAGAACTTTATTCCAAGTGATTGGAGAGTGGGGGTCTCCGTTAGCCAACAGCGCTCGCAGCTGTGGGAACTCAGGAAAGTTCTCTGCCGCCATATCGAGTTGGCGAGCAGCATTTGGCCACTGGCCCGCCAAACGATACCGCTCAGCCAGCTCGAGGACCATCGCCGCATCAAAGCGCCGGGGAAAGCGCAATCCACTTTTCTTGCTCCTCTTGCGAAGATACTCCTCGAGAATTGCTTCTTGTTGATCGATAGTCCAACTTGGAGCGGTGCTGGTTAGGCAGTATAGGACCAAGATCTCAGGACATGGTGCATCGAGATACTTGCCCCATTTCTCAAGTACTGATGTCGGGTTGCTGGGTTGAAACTGCTCTGGCAGGAGGTTGGTAACCCCAATCAGCAGTGCAGCGTAGCCGCGTCGACTGTCTTGTGGCACATGCCGCTTCAGCAAAGGTTCTATACTATCCAACGACGGCCGTAGGGCGATCATCGTCGGTTGGCTACGAGCTGAGGTGCTTTCGTCCAACAACTCCAAGAATCCCTCAAACCACTCGCGCCCGAGATCTTTCCTGATGGCTTCTGGACGCATCCACATACTAGGAGCTAATTGACCACGTACAACGCTCCCCGTTTCGTAGATGTAGTCATAGGGTTCCGTGGCGACCTGACGTTGACGTTGGACGAATTCGATGATGACGGAATGGGTGAGACGAAAGAGACCTTGAAATGACAGGGCCATTCTGCGATCAAGAAGGACTATCATCTCAGCAAAGCCGCGATTCTCGGTCAGTGGCGCGGGTAGCTCTTCCAGTGCATGCACGTATTTCGAACGCATCTCATACGCGAAGTCTAAGCCGTCACCAAGGTCAAGGCGTCCTACAGGAGCGACTGCGCCAGCCGTATCCTCACTGAAGAAGGATTCCGGCAAGGTGGCTAGGATAAACTCTTTGAATCGACGCCGCAGCAGAACATGCTCGTTTTGGGCGATGGCGTCTTTCACGGCGGTTGCCAGCGCTGTGTCTGCGTCTTTCAAGGCCGCCTCTATGGGATCGCGCTTGCGCTCCTCGACGTCTTCCCAATTGGTCTTGTGGCCGTCGAACTTCATCGCCAACGTTTCGAGCGCAGCTACTGTTAGCGCATAAGCTACCTGGAGGTTGTCGCTCATGCGATGAAGGCTGGTCACCACCGTCCGGATGGCCTGCATTACCACAAGATATTTTTCTCTCTCCAACCCAAGTAGCAACTCAACAAAACCCGCAAAAGCGTCCACTTCTGATGAGGTTACGTGCACAGCACGATCGAATACTCGTTTCAGGAGTTGATTGGGCGGACTGTTCGTCGCGAGGCCTTTTTGGCCGCTGGTAAGGCGCAATACCAACTCGCGATCCGGATGGCATGTCACTTGCAGAAAGAAAGTCACAAGTGCCGCGAAGTCCTGTTGATGCCGGTCCACCCCGTATGAGGCGATGAGCCCAGGCGCTAACTTCTCACCCTCGATAGACTCATCTACTTCGTAGATAAGGCTGGGTGTTCGCTCCTCCAGAGTGTTGGTTGAGCAGAGATTGCCTGCCTTCGTCGTTATCCCTTGATAGGGTAACCTCGACAAGTTGCTGAAAAGCGTTCCTCTGAGCTTGTTTACACGTAGTACCGGCCCGTGAAACAGCTTCCCCGTTGCAATCTGAAGCATCTGTTCTCCCAAATAGAATCGAGATAGTGATCGGCACCCAGTCAAAAAACAGACCAAGTGCTCAAAATACTATGAAATGCGGAATCTATCGTCTATACATAGTGCGCATCTCTAGTGTGATCGATATACTTTGCGCATTAAATGACAATTGCGAGTAGCGCCGTGAAACTAATCAAACTTCAGATTATGAACTTCCGATCACTGAAAAATATTCAAGTTGATCTCGAAGAGTACATTTCAATCATCGTTGGTAAGAACAATTCTGGGAAAACGTCGCTACTTCTTGCGCTTGAACGTTTCTTGGGCAGCGCAAACCCGCGCTTTGAACTAGACGATTTCAACATTGACTTTCAAAAACATCTCGTTGAGCTAACCGAAAACAAGGTGCAGCCTGCCGATCCCTATCCATTTTGTGGGGTATCGCTTCGACTGTTCATTGAGTACGGAGACGGTGACGATCTTGCCAACGTAGGCAACAAGATCATCATGGACCTTGACCCGGAAAATCGCTGGATCATTTTGGATTTTCTGTACCACCTTTCTCCAGAGAATCTTGACATTCTCAAGCGTGACTATAAGGCTCACCGTGATAAGAAAGGCTTGAAAGCGAAAGACGCGCTTCCATACCTTCGAGAAAATCATAGCCGCTACTTCAAGCTCGCCCGTCGAAGCATTCAGTTCGATCACATGACGAAAACGGTACAAGAGGACACCTACGTCGATCTTGTCAAGGAGAGAATTCCGGTCGAAGACATCATTTCCTTCAAGCGCATCAACGCTCGCCGCTCGGTCTCAAACAAAGACTCGGATCGGAGCTTATCCACGATGTCCGCGAAGATATATTCAGCAATGTCAGCCGATGCGGGCGAGGAAGAAGTTTTTGACACGTTTAAGGAAGCGTTGAGTGACACGGACGTTAAACTCGATGGCATCTATGCCGACCTCTTCAAAGAGGTCATTGCTGATGTCCAGAGATTTGGTGGCGTCAGGGAAGGCGATACACAAATCCAGATTAAGTCGACCTTGCAGCATCGCGAGCTATTAGAGGAAAACGCCACCGTAATGTACGGACATGGCGTCGAAGGTCACGTTTTGCCCGAAAATTACAATGGGTTGGGTTACTTGAACCTGATCAGTATCATCTTCGATATTAAAATCATTCTAAACGAGTTCAAGCGGGGCAAGTCGCCGAAGCCGGCGGACATAAATCTGCTATTCATAGAGGAGCCTGAGGCTCATACGCATCCGCAGATGCAAGCAATATTCATCAAAAACATCAAAAGTCTGGTCGGTCGAGTCATAACCAACGCTGATGGCGTCGAGAGGCCATTGCAGACGATATTGTCAACGCACTCGGCCCATATCGTGGCGGAATCTGATTTTGATGACATTAAATACTTCAAGAGACGTGATGGCGAAACGCAGTCCAAAAGTCTTCGAGATTTGGAGGCACTTTATAAGAACGGTGGACGCGGTGGGTATTATAAATTCCTGAAGCAGTACCTAACTCTTCATCGATCGCAACTGTTTTTCGCAGATAAGGCGATTTTGGTTGAAGGTGATACGGAGCGCATCTTGTTGCCGGCTATGATGCGCAAAAAGGATCAGTTGGATGCGGCGACAGGATGGGAAACAGGCAATCAGCCTCCCGTTCCTTTGCTATCGCAAAACATTTCAGTGATCGAGGTCGGTGCTTACTCACAAATCTTCGAAATCTTCCTGGATTTTATCGGCGTCAAAACACTAATAATCACCGACATAGATGCGGCGATCGAGGTCAATCGCCTAGACGATTCCGGCCAGCCTAAGCTCAATAAGGAAGGGCTTCCCATCAAAGACCTGAACGCCCATGCGGTCGAGAATGCGACGCATACGACAAACTACGCACTTCAGTTCTTCTTCGGCAAAGGAGCCGATTTAGACTATTTTCGAGGATTGACGATAGATCAAAAGACTGTGCGCAAGAACGAAGCTTCTAACTCTTGGGAAGCCGATCCGGCAGGGCTGGTCATGTGTGTATACCAAGTTTCCGAGGCTGATACAAAAGGCAACGAATACCACGCACGTAGTTTTGAGGATGCATTCTTTCACGTTAACCGATCGTTCATGCAAATTGCTCGTGATGACGACGGCGAAGTTAAAAACACAAATTTCCCCAGCCTTGTCTTAAAGCACCTCAAGCCCTATCTGGAAGGGGGGGCTTCTTTTGAGATGGCTGAAAAGGGAATTTCCAGAAAGCCATCGTTTGCCATCGAGGTACTCCTCAACAGTCAGATAATTACGATGGAGAAGCAGAACTCAGCTGGCAGTTCGAAAAAGTTCGTTTTCGAATTCAGCAATTGGTGCACGCCGCAATATATTGAAGAGGGGCTCACATGGATCAAGGCGGGCTGACACTGGAGCCGGAAGTCGTCGACGTACTCAAGCATGCCTGCGTCGGGAAGAGTTTTTTGCTTAGTGGTGGAGCTGGGAGCGGGAAAACCTATTCCTTAGTTCAGGTAATAGGTGAGCTCCTAAGGGTTGACACCAGTGCGTCTATCGCGTGTATCACATATACCAACGCTGCCGTTCGAGAAGTCGAATCACGCATTTCAAGCGATCGACTGTCGGTCAGCACCATACACGATTTTTTGTGGAGCGCGATCAGTCCCTATCAGGCCGAGTTGCGTGCAGTTTTGATCGAGTTGATGAGTGGCGAAGATCCTCAAATCAAGCCGGGAAATACCATCGTGACAGACGAAATGTTCGCTGGAAAATCGATCGAATACAAAGAGTTTAGAATCCTAGAGCAGGGAATTGTTTCACATGACGAGGTGATCGTTCTTGCCCGTGGTGTTTTTGGAAAATACTCGAAAATCAGGGACATTCTGCGAGATAAGTTTCGCTACATTCTGGTTGATGAATACCAAGATACGGCACCTGGAGTTGTAACGATTTTGCTCGACTACCTTCCCTTAAGCTCGCGCAAGGGAGTCTGCGGTTTCTTCGGCGACGCCATGCAGTCAATCTATGATGAAGGCGTTGGAACGATCCAAGGTTACGTGGATAGAGAGATGGTCTGCGAGGTTCGAAAAGAGCAGAACCGTCGTAATCCGCGGCTTGTTTATGAACTGGCAAATCAACTTCGATCTGATGGCTTGAGGCAGCATGCGTCTGACGATAAAAATGCTCCCAACATGAGCAGCGGCGCTGTAAAGGAAGGGGCTATACACTTCTATTACACCTCCGGTGAGGTCGATAAACTAAATGAAGTTCGTAAGCATCTGAATTGGAACTTCGCTGACGTACTTGAAACCAAGGAGCTTAACCTGACTCACAATCTCATCGCACCCCAAGCGGGTTTTGGGGATCTGATGGAGATATATGACAGGGATGGCGTACTTGCTTTTCGAGACCGGATCGTAAGAGTCATCAAAGAGCGCGACGACCTCAATAGGTACAACGGCCTCTCTTTTGGAGAGGCCATCGCTGCGGTTCAGATGGGTAAAACCGGCGCTGAGCTAAGAGCAGTCAGTCCAACACCTATAATGCAAGCGTTTATTATTGCCCATCCCGATTTTCTTGATGAAGCGAAGGGATACGATTTCGAAGTGTTTCGGCGCATGTACGTCGACAAAGATCTTCTCATCGACGACAAGAAGCAAAGCGAAGAAGAACTCGCGCGGAAAGGATCCCAGCGGTGCGACTTCATCAAGCATGTGTTCAAGATACAAACCGTCGTCCATCTGTATGCGCAACGGCGCTACAACGAGTTCTTAAGAATAACGGAATTCCAGCTGGCCCACGCCGACGACAAAATAAGGCTCAAGAGATGTATTGAGACGATTAGTGCTATGGGAAATAGCCCAGTCATTGATGTAATTGATTTTGCCCATGAGAACGGTCTTTGCATCAAAGACGACCGATTTAACGACTTTCGTCAAAGGAAGAGTTATCTTCATAATAGGCTCGTTGGCGTGAAATATTCCTCGTTTCAAAAGCTTTACGAATATCTGGAAGGCCGGACGACATACTCCACTCAGCATAAAATCAAGGGTCGAGAGTTCGATCGTGTCCTGGTCGTTTTGGACTCAGGTGGTTGGAATAAATACAATTTCAACTACCTATTTGAAGGAGGAGGTACGGACACGGTTCGCGAGCGGACGCAAAAGTTATTTTACGTTTGCTGCACGCGCGCGAAGGACACTTTGGCGGTTTATTTCCGCAATCCATCGGACGCAACGGTTGCACAGGCGAAAGTTTGGTTTGGCATTGAGCATGTCTTTGAGGTCTGATACGTACTTGAAAGCATGGCTGCCATATTTGGTAAGCGCAAAGGGCGGCCTTCGAGAGCGTAATAGAGTCGGATCGGACGACCGCATTGGTTGCGTGCTTTCTTACAAGGCAGGGAAGTTGTTCAGGTGACGTACTGAACAACCGTTGGCCACGGCAACTCAATACCAGTCATTTAACTGAACAAACCGCGCCGATGGCTGTAAGTTCCATCGCTAAATGCGAAAAGCCGTGAAATTCACATCGCTATTTGCGAAGTTGTTTGTCCACTTCTCGGCCTTTGCTGCCGTTGGTCTGATGAGCGCCTGGGGGCTACAATGTGCTGGTTACCTGCCACTCAGGTCAGGAGTTTTCTGAGCTCGGATAGACGCGCTGCGTAGTCAACGCAATATCGACCGAACGGATGGGACATCGTGGTCCCTTGCTTGATCCATTCCGCGATGTCCCAGCCTGCCTCGATCAGGTCCGAAGCAGCGAAGACAAATTCCAGCGTATCGGTAAAAAAGATGGGCTGAACAGAATGGACTTCGTAGCTGAACTTGCCCGGTGTGCCATGCACGTAATAGTTGCGACAGTCGACCGCTTGGTCAGCGATCAGATCCAAACTGGGGAACTTCGTGCCAACAGCGTCCATGATCAACTTTACACGGCTGCGGACTTTACGCTTTAGGGAGGGCGTGCCTATACGGCCAAGGGCGTTGAGAACACTGTCTCTCTCAGGACTTGATGGCAGTATCTTGAACGCTTTTCGTGCTGCTTCCTTTGCGTCCTTTAGGGCTGGGGATAATTCCTCAGACGTTGGGCAAGCCGAGGCTGGCATGATGTCGAACATGTTGGCTGCCCCGATCAACCGATCTGTGTTGTAGCGATTCTGATATGCCGATGCGGTAGCGTGCCGCGTTCGGGCATTACGCCACTCGTCGTGGCGTGCAAGCCAACCGATCAGCACAGTCGTAAACTTGTTTGGATCTATGCCTGCCTGCAACGGAAGGTCGGCGGGATGAGGCTCTGTGGACTCATCATCTTTATTCCTGCGTGGAGGCAAGGACCAGTATGCATCGAGGATTCGCGGACGCTCATCGGTTGAAGCCGTGAGGCGGAATGCCATATCCACAATGTTTTGCGGCCGGCCAGCAACAACTTCCAAGAAACGCAACGTGTCGATAACAGCCCTAATGGTAGTCTCTACGCTCTGCTCGTTCGGGAAATTGATGTTCAGGCGGATCGTATTCTGAACATGAATCCCATTAGGTCCGGGAAAGGAGTAGGAGATACCATGCGTTGCCGATATCTTGCCGAGCACTGTGTCGGCCGAAAAGATGTCGTGTTTACCCGTGAAGTAAAAAAGGTGTGGATGTTCGCCAATTTCGATTGTTCTCCCGCCCTCCTTGGCTTCAACTATTCTTTCCATGTGAGGGCGTGCATTGATTACTGATCCGAAAGCATCGAAGTCATAGAAGATTGTTGTTGCGTCATCGACCGCAAAACTGACCTCGACTATCTTTCGGTCAGCAGACGTGAGGTACTCATCGCCGAAAAGTGCGAAGTGCGGAAAGACACTTGAGAAATGGTAGCTATCATTACCTCTAGTACCGTTGCCTGGTCCGGACGTCGTAATGCAGTTGATTAATGAGACCTTGCTACGGTCGTGAAACACCCCGACGATGTCCTGACTCGCATGCGTACTGAAGAGCAAATTTGAGTACAGGTCGAGTGAAGTCGCCCCGCCCTTAAGCGAAAGCTCGCCGGGCACCTCGACATCAGATGAAATTTTGAACAACCCTGATTTTCGAAAATCCTTGTACTTATCCATGACCGTTAGTCTTTCTGCGAAGGTGTGACAGCCAATTTCTGGCGCAGCTCTCTGCTTTGATTATTGGCCACAATCGGCAAGTTTTTGCAGTTGATCCTCATCAATAGGGTATTTGCGCGGATGGAATTGGTTTAACCTCCTGATTGAGCGCGCGATGTCGGGCAAATTGATCGATGCCAAATTGAGATCGGCCTTCAGTCTTAAAACATCCGGGCCATTTAGTAAGAGAGATTGCAGGATGGCGACCAGTTCGATCATGTTGCCTTTTGCTTCAGTAAGAAGGTCGACAACGGTTGGGCTGTCGTCGGGCTTGAAAACCTGGAAATTCCCTGTTCCACGTTTGTTCCCAGAAGGCTGCTCCCAAATCATTCTCCTGATCGTCAGATGTTGGGCAACCGAGAGCCATTCGTCATGGTTCAGCGTGCTGTCGATTTCGCGCATCTCACGCGCCGCCGAGGTAAGCGCCTTATACAGATCGACAAGCGATTCGGCTTCAGGCGAACTACTGCTCGAACAACGGGCCGCGCCTTGATCGAAGATAGCTAGGCCGATACGGAAGAGTAGGAGCAGCAGACGTCCGGCGTCTGAACGGGAACTGTATTCGTCCGAGGTTGCGTCCAAATCGCCGAATTCCACAATTTCGCGCAACGTGAAGGCGTCATGCCACAAACCGATCCATGCCCGCCCTGGCGAAGGCGATTGCGCTATGGGGTAGGCCAACGCATTGGCGGCTATGCCTGGTGTTTCCTTGTTCAGGGTGGTGATCAGGCTCGCGTACTCGCGCAGCAGAAGCCCCTTTCTGCTCGCCCAATCTTCAGGTGTAAGGTGCCATTCATTTCCGAAATCCTCCCAGGCAGACACGGGGATATGCCCGTTGTTTGCGAAGGAGGATAGCACGCAGCGATAGCACCAGAATTCCCATGGGGCAGCATCTTCTGGGCTTATTTTGGGCAGCGCGCAATTTCCCAGATTCCGCCCAATCGCATCAATCAAGGCGTCATCGGCAAACACTGGTGACGTTACGTCGGCAACGTCTTTTGATGTATGGCTGAGGACTTGCCGCATCAACCAGGGCGTCCAGCGGGATAAAATTGAGGAAGCATCTTGGCGGGCAGCCAAAGCAGTTGCGATAAGTTCGGCAGTGCTGGTTACTTCCTGCTTGATCTCGTCAAGCCCGTCAGACGCGGGGGGTTGAGAGCTGAAATTCTGTCGCACCTGCAACAACTGGTTGCGGGCCTCGACCAGAAGGAGTGGCATCAGGACAGAGCCATTCCATTTACCACACTCCTCGAAAGCAGCGGGCGCTGCCGCAAGCATTCGCTTCCACTCCGAGAATTGCGGAGAGAATGCGCCTATACCTGCCACGAACAGCAAAGCGCCGACGAGATAGGGATTGGAAGACCCCGACAGTGTGCGAATGAATTCGTCTGGACTCAGCTCGTAGAATACATGGAATAGCGGAAGCTCCTCCTCGTAGTTCATGAAGCCATGCCAGCCACGTAAACCCCACCATATCTCGTCGAGCTTGTCCCGACGCTCATTCCAGGAGGCCCATGCGCCGGATCGTTCTTCATTGCTGCGATCCGATTTGGATTGCAGTGAGAAGCTATCCAGCCCTGCAAAAATCTCTCGGGCAAGCGCTACATAGTTATGACAGGCCGGGGAATTCACTTTCGCATATGCCGTCATGGCTTCGCCCAGCCAATGTTCGAGTTGCCAGGAGTTGTACTTGAATGCACTGACTCTGCCCCAGGTATGCAATGAGGATGTATGGGCGAGGGCAGCTGCGCAAGCGAACGTCATCAGCAACGGCTGGCTATCCGGATAAGCTTGCAAACTGGTTGCATCAACGACCGAAGCAATGCGCCGCTCAAGTTCGGAAAGATCGCCATCCTGTTCCACGATCCAGATCACGACATCATCGAAGACTCGTGGCAGGCCATTTGGAAGCGCGTTCAACAGTGAGAAAAAGTCTTGCGCGGTCTTGAACGAAGTGTCCGCAGTTATTTGCCGCTCTTCGGCATGGCGTTCGCTCGGCCATTGCTCGTTCATTTTCGTACCCCTGCGTTCCAGATTTCCTCAAAAAAATCGAAGGCACCATGATCCGCTGCCCGCCAGCCCCGGCTAGCGGCGCTGACAGTGGCATGGAAGCCTCCTGCCGTTCCGCCAAAATGCCATAGTTCGTCGTCCACGATGGCGAAGCGGTCATGGATGAAATCGCACTCTCGCGTGAGATGCATCCTGATCTCGATGCGACATTCCTTTTCGCGCCGCGCTGCGTGGTTACTGATTGCCCGTGCCCGTTGCTGGAATTTCTTCAAGTCGTCTTCGTCAATTTCTTGATGCCGCTTCGTCAGCAACCGGATATCGCTAGCGGCAAGCCATAAAGGTAGCCACGTCAGAATTTTGTCGACTCGATCTGTCGGACTACCCTTTCCCTTGTCGGGCATCAACAAATATTCGTCAACGATCCAGACACGCTCCTGGGCGTCAGCCACTGCCTTGCCGAATTTCTGCAAGGGAACAGGATCGCCGCAATACTTCCGTTCCCAAGCCGCCGTTGAGGTTGGAAAGCGGTTTTGACCGCCTTCCTGGCTGCCCCAGAGAATTTCCCTGGCAGGGAATGGACGTTCGGCCTTGGGGGCAATAGCGATGTCGAGCGCAAACCCTTTCATGACTCGTTGTCTTTCTGATGTTTGGCTTGGCGCTGCCTGTAGTCGTCGAAAGGCATAGCCTGCTTCAGCATACCTTCAAGTTGACCGATGACCTCATCCGGGTTGGGTAGCTTTACGATCAAGGATACTTTGTCACCCAAAGTGTTCAGCGAGTTGCCGAGGAACCAGACGGCATCGTCTATCAACAGAAAACGGTCGTGCAGAACGGCGGATTGAAGCACGTAGGTTTTGGCGGTGAGCTTGGTGTCACTTTCCAGTTGGGCGAGCCGCTTACTAAAGTCATCTATCTTCGATGGCTCTTGTTTTCTGGAATGGAATCCAAACTTTTCCTTGATGCACTCCCAAAACCCGACCTTTGAAGAGTTTTGCTTCATTGATTTGAATGCCAGTCCAGAAGTCAGCAAAGTCACCGAGACGGTTTCCGGATTGACCGCATACAGGAATTGTCCCAACTGCAATCCTGCGACATAAGGATCGGCGATTACGACTCGGGTTTTCGCTCGCCGCAATTCACCCTGGATAAAGCGCATGGCCTCCTCGCGGGAACCGTCCGGGAACCAGCGTTGACCATAGAGCTTGGCACTGGCGATCTTCTCGCGGTGCGCTGCCGCAGTAGCGATACGCCCGCTGACGTTGGGAACACGAGCCTCCTCGCCAATAATGCTTTGCGTGGCAAGTGGCGAAGAACGTTGGGCTACTTGATATTCCATGCGTGGCGAGTTGGCCGATTCGCCGGTTGAAACGCTGACTGTTATGCCCCCACTCAATATTGGGTTCATGCTGAATCCGATTTGGCGCAGGAATGGGTATGGCGGGCTATAAGCCAGTACACCATGCTCTGGGTGGGTCACCGCATAGCCATAGGTCCCGATGCAGTCGCCTTTGTCGATATCCAGAATACCATCGGCGGGAATGTCATAGGTGCTGAGGTCAGTCAGTAGATGACTCTGTTCGTCGAAGGTGGTGAGCTTCAGGCCTACAAGCGTTGCGCCTGCACGCGGGACAAAGCGGTAGAAAATGCGTTCGCCTCTATCGGTTGAGGCCGGGATCATGAAGTGATCGATCTGCGTGAGTACAGGGTCTGGCGCAACCAGGGCAACGCTCCCCAGGTATTCCCGATACAGCCTCAGATCGATGTGCAGCCGTCTTGCGACAAAGGCCACGGCCTCATCATCCGCCAGCATCACGTCGAAGCCCTCCTGGCTGCCAAAACGACGATGAATGCGGGCTGGTGCATTGCCGATGAAGGGCGCCGGATGGCTGCGCCCTGAATGGAAGGCAAACATTCCCCCCTCCATCGGCAGGCCGAGGTGTGGCCAACTCGGGCTATCATTCAGGTTTGCGGTTTCTATCTTGATCCCGTCGTACTGGCTGTCACGTTCTTCGGCCTTTGATGGAATGGGGGTTTTGTCTTCGCCACGTCCAAGGCTGCGATACCAATCGACGGCATCTTGGACGGTCAGCAATGCGCGGCGAAAGAAAACGTTCTCGCCGGTCTTTCCGACTGCAAACCTATGTGGCGGCCCCTCCATCGGGGGCGGCAGCGGTCTGCCTCGAGGGAGCAGGGACACGGTGGCGAAAAGCAGACGGCCCGCTTGCTTTCTTTGCATTTGCAGGGTTGCCAACCGTATGACGGCACCTGCGTAGAAGTCCATGTTTAACACTGAATGATTCCTTCATGATTGGTAATCATCGAATCAAAAGTAGAAGTTTCACGAAATTTTCGTAGTGAAATGCTTGGCGAAGTAGTCGATCAATTCTGCCGCCTGTGTCCCCTCACGTAACCGTTTCTGTTCATCAAAGTCGATCGACGGCACCAAATGGATGAACTGGTCATCGGCGTATAGCGACATAACGGCTTGCGGGTCAAGCAGCGGTGGGCGCAGGCCGGTTAATCCGTTCGCCGCTTCGACGGCAGCGCCGATCATGACATCGGCGATCTGCACAGCCGGATTGGTCTTTGAATCGACCTGGGTGACGGACGACAACTTGAGGGGGAAACGGATGCTCGCAATCTGCGACTGCCTAAATTCCACTTCATCCTGATGTTCGATATAGCGTTGCAGCAGCTCGTGGTACGTGAGTAGGTTTTTGGACTGGTCATGCTCGACCCGGTACGGGCCCGATGCCATCACCTCCATCCGGCTGATTAGGGACTGGAGAACCACCATTGCAGCATCGGTCGAGACGCCCGGCGTGGCAATCGCGGACAGACATTCGGGCGAGTTCTGCGCTAGAGGACCCAACGCTTCCGGCAGTTCGCGCCAATTGAGCAGCCTAGCTGCTTTCACTAACGCATCTAGGGCCTGCAAAGTCTTTTCTTTAACCGCCCGCTGGAATGCTGCAAGCAGATCATCGAATGCAGCTTTGCCGAGTAAAGTGGGACCGACGATATACAGCAACGAAGCCAAGACGTAGTTCTGGCCATCTTTGTAGAAGTCGTGCCCACGTTCGTAGTAGAACGGTTCGACGGCATAGTCTAGGAACATGAGCAGCAGCAGGAAGCGCTTGTCGCAGACGTAGGTTACGCACTTGTGCTGCGAGAGCACGGCACGCTGCAATTTCATCAACGGCTGCCGGTAGCCGGGCCGGCGTGCCAAGGCGTGGTACTTAAGTTCGGAGGCTTGTAGTTTGGGGAAATGTTCTCGTATCAGTCGAGCAGCTTCATCGTCGTCGATGGACACCGCCGCCGCACCTTGAAAGCGCTGTTCCGCGTTGAGCAGATCAAACCCTGTGTATCCACTCTCGTCGATGTGAAAGCACTCCATGCCTACCTGTCCGCTCTATCGGCTATACGAGATGTGTGGATATTCCAATCGTCCAAAATCATACCTCATTGGCAAATACGATAATCTATCGTGCCGACATTTTGCACGATCTGAATCGCACCTGTTTGTCGTAATCAAGGCGAAGTCTGATTAGCATCCCAAACCTGCCGCTCAAATCAGGGGGGCTTAGTGGCAGCTATGGTCGAGAAGTAGACAAGCAACTTCGCAAAGAGCGATGTGAATTTCACGGCTTTTCGCATTTAGCGATGGAACTTACAATGGCCTATGCCGAAATCAAGGCACTCTATTTCTTAGCCCGTGGGATACACTAGGGCGTTTGCCGCGTCCTGGTGTGGCGCTTTGATTACTCTTTCAATCCAAAGTTATCTGCCAGTAATTCACTAGCAACACCCTCCCGCATTTTCACCCGATGTGGACTTTTGTAATACGCAGTGGCACGGTCGCGGAAATCTTTTTTCTCTCTGGCGGTTTTAAAGACGAAGTAGCCCATTAGTACCCCAGCAATAGCGCCGATGACAAAAATCACCCCAAAGGCCACTGGGCTTCCCCACGCTGCCCTTTCATTACCAACAAAGGCGCCCAGTGCAACCAGAAGCGAGCCGAACCCAGACATTGCCACAGCCGCCTTCCAGGCAGAGTTTAAACGGGCTGTTTCTGTGACTGTGTCTACCATCCCGTAGGCAACTTCACCAGCGACGCCAGCAAGTGACGTGACCGCTTCAGCCATTTTTCCTACTGAGTCGACTCGCGCACGCTCGTTTTCCTTTTCCAGAGCAGCAGGCAGTCCTGCAAGAAGCCTATTAAGGTCAAAACTAGCATCTTTAATAGCTTTTACAGGCGGATCGGCGGCAAGTCTTAATTCAGCAGGCAAGGCTTTAATGCTGAGATGTAGCTGGCCGACCTCACCGGTCCACTCAGCCACCAGCTTTTCATAGGCATCGTCTGCTTTAAGCATGATTGACCCCCTTCTTTGTTTGCTTGTTTGCTTTGTCACCGCTTCCCATGATGATTGAAAACACAGTGTCAAAATCCTTCGTCAACGGCACAGCCAAGCCACGGTTGTATTTCATCCAGGAGTAGAAGGAGATTTCATCCTTCTTGGCTTCTCGTTCTGGATGGGCGTCGATGATTTTCTGTTTCCAGTCGGTTTCATCAGCCATGATGCTTTCCAGAGTGTGTTCTGTACCTGCGATGCGATCAAACAGCGGCGTTTTATAGATGATGGCGCGTGTATCAAGGACACAGTTGTTGTGCTCTTCGTGGAAATCAAACAGTGCCGAAAACAGTTTTTTAACATCTTTACCAGCCGGCACAATGGTAAAAATCAGTTTGATTTTTTCTGCCGGTACGCCTATCCGATCACCAATAACCGTATTACTCGCTTCACCCTCTTGTTCGACTTCTGTTAAACCCTGCACAGGGGCGGATGGGTTTGCCGGTGTTGCGGAGGCAGGAGTCAATATTTGTTCAGTATTTCGTCCCTTTCTGATACGGGCAAGAGTGGTTTCGAATGACCGCAATGTGAACGGCAGGCCCTTTTTGCCGAGGGCGGCAATTACTTGCTTTTGTGTTGTGCCTGACGCAAGTGCGGCTTCAACATCATCAAAAATTTCGCTCAGCCGCGCCCGCTTACTTCTGTTGTTGCTTTGTGCGAGCTGCTGCAGCGCAGATATAAGTTGGCTCTTTTGGTTTCTGTTTTCGTCAATCATCAGTTCTGCACGTGGTTAGTCTTTGGTGTAGTGATATTGGCAGGATATTGTCGTTCTGTCAAAGAAAAAGCTATAAAAATCAACAGCCTAAGTGGTAATAAAGTGGTAATTAAGAATTTTCTAATGTAAATATATGTGTGCCTTGTCGTGTAACTGGCGTGTTCCTGTCGTGTAGGTGGCGGGCTATCGTCCTGCTCTTGACGGCATCATAAAACTGGCAACTTTCTTCCCACGAAATGACAATATTCACAGGCACGATAGCCATGTTTGCAAAAACTACGTTTTTGCCGCACACGGCAGTGCTAAGGGGGCAAGCCCCCTTAACCCCCGACCTTTCCCGCCTGGCGGCGAGTCTGGTCAGGACAGTCTGCGACTGACGAGGCTCCGCCTCTGATTTGAAATGTATTAGGAGAATACAGATGGCACGGCCTGAAAAATCAGATGAAGAAAAGCTCTCTCGCACTGTCGCCTTTCGCCTCACCGAAGGCGATCACTCCGCCTATAAAAAGAAATTCCACGTCAGCGGTCTAACGCAGAGTGAATTTTTCCGAAGGTACGTGTTGACCAACACCACGACCGTCCATGCTATTCAGAAGAAGCTTTCGCCAGATGCCAAACAGGCCGTTTTCCTTTTGCAGAAGTGCAGCAATAACGTCAACCAACTCGCCCATAAAGCCAACCTAGCCAGCCGCGAGGGCAAGCTTTCTGAAAATGTTTTTGTCGGCATACTGGATCAACTTAGCCAGTTAACTTGCTTCATGCTTTCTCAGGCGGACCGCACAAAATGCTAGTCAGACCAAGAGGCGGGAAAGGTGGTCTCAAGGAGTACCTTGAAACCGGCCAAAAGAAGGGTAGGGATTTGCATCGTGACGAATTGGATCAGCGCATTCCACTTGATGGTGATTTAGCCGTTTTCGATGAGGTTACAAAAAACCAACCAGGTGAAGGTCAGAAATACGATCACCTCACTTTCTCTTGGGACGAATCTTCTGTATCGGACGAGATGCTGGAAAAGGCCGTGCAGGAATTAAAAACTCACGCTCTGCTCGCATGGCCTCAAGAAGATCGGCACCGTGTTGCGTTTTACGCTGAGGCGCACCGACCGCGAATCTTGAGCTACACCAACAAGGAAACTGGGGAAGAAGTAGGGCGCTGTACCCACATCCACGTAGGCATTGGCCGGCATGATCTGCTCACTGGCAAGGCTATTGACGTGTTGGGTTATCTAGGTAGTGACAAAGCCGGCAACGAGTCACCCAACTTGAAATACATTGACGCCTGGCAAGAGTCGTTCAATGCCCGGTATGGTTTTTCCAGTCCAAAGGACAACCCAAAAATCACACCGGAAAACGCGGTTGATATTCTTGCGCGTTATACAGGCCAGCGACCTGATGAACACGGCTCATTCAACAAAAGAAAAGCGTCTGTTGAAGTGGATTTGCAAAACGCGATTCTTAAAAAGAATATTGAAAGCTGGTCTCAATTTGAGGATCTATTGAAAACATGCGGTGCCGTCCGCCCAATGAATAAAGGGGCTCCGAACGAGAGTTTCCGCATTGAGCCAAAGGACGGTGGCCGCGCCATGCGGCTAAAGGGGGTTTTTTTCTCCCGGCAATTCATTGAAAGACCGACCGCCGAAAAGCTCAAAATCATTCAGGACAAGGCGCGTACAGCCTACCTCGAACAGATGCAGCCACGAAAAGAGTCGGCCTATGTTGCAGGTGTTCTTGAGGAATGGCAGCAACTCAAAGCGCGAGAAAACCGTTATCTGCACACAGGTTCCGCTATTTACCGCGACACCTACAAACCCGCCGATCTGGCAGGAAAACTTGAAATTCTTGAAAACCTAGAAAAGGAACATCATGGACCTCAATCCAAACCAAAATCCGTTATTACTCACGATCACCTCCGATCAACCACCACCAGAACTGGCTTGCGTCGCATGCCCGTCCGCAACCT
This sequence comes from Betaproteobacteria bacterium, assembly GCA_037139055.1. Classification (GTDB taxonomy): domain Bacteria; phylum Pseudomonadota; class Gammaproteobacteria; order Burkholderiales; family Rhodocyclaceae; genus Propionivibrio. The sequence goes on from JBAXHE010000042.1 coordinate 21,127, forward strand.
GGATGCAATTCAAAGGCGGTCTGAAATGCTATTGCGGGGTGACACAAGTGTGGATGTGGGAGACGACGACGGACAAAACAAAAATCGTGCTGGGTTGCGACCAGCCGATGAGGGCGATGCTCGAGCAAGAAAACAACGACTAGCGCAAGCTTCCCTTACTCAGCCGTCGAGCGTGATAGCCGGTTTGCAGGTAGGGCTAAAAGAGCGCTATGAGCAGGCTTCAGACAAAGAAAAATATGCGGAGATCCGCAACCACCTTGATTGTGACGTACTGCTGCTCCAGCTTAAAGCCTCGCATGGAATCACTCCTGATAGCTATCAGATTAAGTCAGCTAAAGATGGCTCACCGCGCATTCAGTGTGGTTCAAGATCTTTATTCCCCAACGATTTTCTGACCAAAGAACTTGGTTTGCCCTGGCGAGAGGCCGCACCGATCCTGCGCACCGTGTATCAAATTCAACTCGGCATTAAAGTCATTCCACAAAAAACCTCGAAAGAGCTTTTTGCGGAATACAACAAAGTAAAGGTCTTATTAAAGGCAAGACGGGATGCGACAGGGACACAACTAAAAGCAAAGCAGAAATTTGAACGCGAGGCGGTATACAAAGAGTTGCGCATTCAGCGGCAAGCCGCCCTGGCCGACGACTGGCGAGGCAATGGCAACAAACGTAATGTCAGATCCAGTCTCATTGCAGTTAATCAGGTCGCCGACAAGGCGAAACTACGCGAACAGCAAGCCGATGAACGCCTGGCGCTTTACACTTTGTATGCACCTCCACCTTATGCAGAATGGAAAGCCGCGCTGACCGTGCCATGTGTAACAGGCAAACTCGTTCTGGAAGACGAGGAAGAAAAGAAGCTACGCCTGCAACACGCTCAAGAACACGCCAGAAAGCTGTCAACAAAACTTTTGGAACTAACCGCAGAGGAAACCAAAAACGGGTATGTTATCTACCGGAGCGCGGGCGTCGAGATGTTCCGCGACGAGGGCAGGCACTTGGCTGTTCTCGAACCCAATTCCGATGAAGCTATAGCATTGGCGCTTGCTGTTGCTCAGCAGAAGTTCGGGAAAACACTCATCCTCACGGGCGATCTCGACTTCCAGCAGCGTGTCGTCGCTGTGGCTGTTGCCCGTGGTATTGGCGTAGAGTTTGCCGATAAAAAACTGGAAGAGTACCGGCGTGGATTAAAACAGAACCAATCGACCCAAGCCCGACTTGCACGGATTGCCAAAAAGCCATCCATTCAATCCAACGCAGTACCCGCCGTTGCCCCAGCAGTAGACCTGCAACAGCAAAAACCGGAAAAAACGTTGGAGAAAGAGCCTGATCGCGAAGCGGAGCAACCGCCACCGCCAACAGAGCCAACTGCCTTCGACAAAAAGGCGAAGAATCTACGGGAAGCCTCACCTATAGAAATGAAGTTGGGAACACCAGAGTACACCCAAGGCGTCCGTGCTATCTACCATCTCGGGCGTGGTGAATATGTTGTCGGACCGGCCGAGGCGGCTGTCGAGAAAATTGGTAAGGAATCTGGTAAAGAAAAAGAACGCTAGCCATAAATAAAAAACGCCGACAAATGCGGCGTTCTATGCTCGCATCGGATAGAATCCATGCGGGCGTCAAGACCAACTACGGACGCCCGACCCTGAGAAGTTGGGGCGTCTGCTTGTTGTCTTGTAATCACCGCCCAGTAAGGAGGTGATACATGTGGGCTTAACAATAAAATTTGGTCGTTTCAGTTTGAAGCTCAAGGTTTCGAAAGCAGTTGTATTTGCAATCTTGACCCTCTGGTGCTGATGCTGTTTAAACCTCATCGCGTTAGCGCGCGGTGGGGTTTTTTTATTCTAAGACAAAAAAACGTTCATGGGTAGTACCAAAAAAATAAATTGTTACTCGTCATCCGGTACTTACGAGCATAGCAACAATATGAATTCTAGCATCTTTTTGCGAAATGGCGAATCTTCGACAGCACATCCTCGTCGTTAATTCCGCGCTTTGAGTCGCACAAAATTAAATTCTGCCAGCCTTCCGGGAATGCCTCGGGCGAGTCGTCCAGCACGGCAAAGCGTTGCACGTCGTTCATGCAGACATAGTTCAGGATGCTCTGGTGTCGCTCACGGCCTTCCGTGACGCCCACAATGCGCGACTGCATCACCACAGGAAACCGGGCGATTAGTTCTTCCCGTGGGTACAGATGCCGCCAGGAGGAATGCACAACAAGATCCACCGGATGCGGTTCGATGATCTGCCACAGAAGCGGCACCCATTGGAACAGATCAGGATTATCCGACACCACAAGATCATTGCCGCAATACTCAAAATCGCGGGAATCCATTGAGTGAAATACGCCGTCGAAGTCGATAAAAAGGATTCGTTTGCTCATGTGTCACCTATTCTGTTTTGTCGGCCAAATTGGCTCACAATTCGTTTCGCGTTCCATATCAGGTATATCCCTTGCATCGCTATAGCGAGGGATATAGCGATGCTCCCTACGGTTCAATGATCAGATCGCTACGGAACCCGGTATCAATATGTGTTCGGTCGCCGGGATAACCCAGTTGGTTGGAAACCACACGGCAACCGCCTTCCGCGACAAAATCTGTGTTTGTGTGCGTATGGCCGTAGCACCAAACGGCAATCCGGTGTTTTTCCATCAGCCAGGCTAAATCGGTCACGAAATACGGCGACACGTTACTACCCTCGTGCTCAGGTGCTACACAGCCGCGATGCGGAGCGAAATGAGTGACCACCACCGTCTTGCCCTCGTACGGCTTCGATAGTTCGGCATCGAGCCAGCGTACAGCCGTGCGGTGCAGTCGCAGCGTGTCGCGTGGCTCCAATCGTTTTCCGCCTTTGGCATAGATCATCCAGTAATCGTTAATGGTGCGTCTGGCGACGGCCATGCAGTCGTCCGCCTTATCGGCACCATACAAGTTGAAGCCGCTCCAGAGTGTGCAGCCAATGAAGCGTACGCCGTTCAGTTCGATGCTCTGCCGTTCCAGAAAATGCACGTCCATATGTTCCCAAGCGGGTTTCTGGAGTTCGGCCAGTAGGCCGAGTTGCGCTTCGTAATACTCATGATTGCCGGCGACATACACAATGGGTTGTTTGGGAAATCTCCGTGCCGCCCATTCCAACCCATGCGAGTGTTGGCTAATATCCCCGGCCAGCACGATCACATCGGCCTGTAGAGCGCTTTCTGGCGGTTCCCAAGGTACGCCGCACTCATTATGCAGATCTGAATAGAGGGCGAATTTCATAGATTCTCTCGCAACTGCGCCACGATCCGGCCAACGTCGTTCGCCGTTAGCCCGGTCGCCGGGTCGATCAGCACAAGCCGGGGTTGGGGAAACGTAAAGTTTGAGGCAACATCATCGACGGCGATCCACTCACCCCCCGGCTGACCGTTGCCGTGCAGCCAAGCCAGGCATTCCATTTCCCGGCTGCGGTAGGTGTCTCTTAAATCTTTCCGTAGAGAATCGGGTATCGCACCGATGAAGCGTTCGGCAAGATGTTCTCCGC
>JBAXHE010000043.1:0-23139 GCA_037139055.1 Betaproteobacteria bacterium
GGCCATGGTCGAGAGGATTTCCCGCGCCGAGGCATTGTCATCGACGACCAGAACACGCACGCCGAACAGTTCGTCGGCGCGGAACATGCGCCGCGGCATCGGTTCGGCCTGTTCGCCGAACTTGGCATGGAAATGGAAGGTCGAGCCTTTGCCGGCCTCGCTCTCGACCCAGATGCGCCCGCCCATCAGTTCGACGATGTTCTTGGAAATGGCCAGCCCCAGCCCGGTGCCTCCGTACTTGCGGGTGGTCGAGGCATCGGCCTGACTGAAGGACTTGAACATCTTGCCGCATTGCTCGGGGGTCATGCCGATCCCGGTATCCCTGACCCAGAAGTGCAGTTCGACGCCGCTCTCGTCTTCGGCGACCTTCTCGATGCCGACGACGATCTCACCCGACTCGGTGAACTTGACGGCGTTGTTGCCGAGATTGATCAGTACCTGACCGAGGCGCAGCGAATCACCGACCAGCGCTGTCGGCACGTCAGCGGCACAGTTGAACAGGAGCTCGAGTCCCTTGTCCTCGGTCTTCATGCCGACCAGGTTGGCGAGGTTATCCATCACGTCTTCAAGACGGAAGTCGGCCTTTTCCATCGACATCTTGCCGGCTTCGATCTTGGAGAAGTCGAGAATGTCGTTGATGATGCCGAGCAGGTTCTCGCCGGAACGATGCACCTTCTCAATGTAGTTGCGCTGCTTCTTGTCTAGGGAGGTCTGCAAGGCCAGGTGCGACATGCCAATGATGGCATTCATCGGCGTGCGAATCTCGTGACTCATGTTGGCCAGAAAATCACTCTTGGTCTTCGTCGCTTCCAGCGCGGCTTCTCTGGCTAAGCGGAGTTCATCTTCCGCAGCCTTCTGCGCCGTGATGTCCTGATACGCGCCGTACATGAACAGAATCTTGTTGGTCGCCTCGTCGCGCACCAGCTTTCCTGCCGCATGCACCCAGACGATGTTGCCGTCGATCGGACGCTTGTACGCATAGATCGAGTCGTAGTGGTCATACTTGCCGTCGATAGCGCCCTGATAGCGCTCGGCGGTGACGGCAGCTGTTTCCGGGTTGGCTTCTTCGAGGCGCGAGAACCATTCGGCATCGAGCTTGTAGCGGCCATCCGGTTTGAGATGTTCGCCAAGAATACGTGCAGCCCGTTCGGACTGGAAGTAATAATCGGGTTCTTTGTAATCGACGACCCAATAGCCGCTGCCGGTGAGTTCGAGCGCGATGTCGGTGAGGAAGTTGGTGCGCTTGATCTCTTCCTCCATGCGCTTGCGTTCGCTGATATCGCGGTAGGTGACGACGGTGCCGATCAACTCACCTTCCTTGAACACCGGAGTGGTCGTGTATTCGACCGGCATGGCCACCCCGTCCTTGCGCCAAAGGACTTCATCGTCGACCGTGCGTGGCTGTCCATCGACTGCGGTCAGATACATCCGGCATTCCTGGCGCGGGAATTCGCGGCCATCGGAGTGGTGGTGGTGCACCAGCTTATGCATGCTGGCTCCGAGAAACTCTTCTTCGGTGTAGCCGAGCATGGCTGGTGCGGCCGGGTTGGTGAAGGTCAGCAGTCCATTGTTATCCATGCCGACAATGCCATCATTGACCGAGGTCAGAATCAGACGGCCGCGTTCTTCGAGTGCGGCCAGCCGATCCTCGGCTTCCTTGCGTTCGGTGATGTCGCGGCCGATGCCGAGCATGCCGAGCATGTTTCCCTGGCTGTCGTAGAACGGCGCTTTCTGGGTGTCGAGCAGGATTCGCTTGCCATCCGGATAGGTGACCCAAGCCACCTGATCAGTCGTTTGCCGAGAGGCAAGGAGTTCCTGATCCTTGCGGTGGAACAATTCTGCGGTTTCGGGTGGGAAAATGTCGAAAGCGGTCTTGCCAATCATTTCCTCTGCCGGCATGCCGACCAGTTTGCCAAAAGCGACATTGCAACCGAGATAGCGGCCTTCCATATCCTTGTAGAAGATCATGTCAGGAATGTGTGTAATCAGCGCGCTCATCGTCGCACGCTGATGTTCGATCTCCTTACTGATCCGCTTCTTCTCGGTAATGTCGCGTACCGAGGCGCAGATGCATATTCCCTGCCCATCGAGCGCAGGCAGGCGTGACAGGCCGACTTCGACGTCAAACTCAATGCCATCCTTGCGCACGCCGCGTTGCTCGGAATCCGGGCCACCCATTGGCCGGGCTTTGCCCTCCTCGATGAAATCTTCGCGCAAGCTGGTGTGCGTGTTGCGTGCAGCGCTCGGGACGAGAATCTCAACCGGCTGCCCAAGCAACTCGGCTTCGGGATAGCCAAAGGTTGCCTCGATCCGTGGGTTGACGAGAATGATCACCCCTCGCTCATCGGTAACAATCATGCCGTCCGGGGCCGAACGTATGATCCCTCGATACCAGGCTTCTGTGGCCTTGATGGCTGACTGCTGTGCTTCCAGCTCGATGGTCTGCTCTTCCAGGCGTGCCGCCTGACGTTCCATGCTGTCAGCCTGGCGCTGTGTTTCCTGAAGCAGTTGCTGGGTTTTTGCGTTGCGTTCGAGAATTTCAAGACTCATCGCCAGCGTCGGCATGACGCCGTCGAGCAGGGCCTGTTCGTCGTCGTCAAAGGCGCCGAACTTGGCCAGCTCGATGACACCCAGCAGGCGCTCGTTGCGCAGGACCGGCAGGACAATGATGCAGCGGGGCGTGGCCTCACCCAGGCTTGAGCCGATACTGATGTAGTCTTCGGGAGGCTGGGACAGGATGATTGGGGTGCGTTCCATGGCGCATTGCCCGACCAGGCCTTGTCCGAGGTTAAAGTATTGGTCGAGATTCTTGCGTTCGCGATAGGCATAGCCGCCGAGAAGGCGCAGTCGCTTCTGTTCTTCTTCGTAAATATAGAATACGCCGTGGCCAATGCCGATCAGGGGAGCCAGGGTCGACAGGAATTTCTGCGACAGTTCGCTGAAGCTGCTGGCGGTCTGAAGAATGCCCGAAAGCGCGGCGAGATGTGTCTTGACCCAGCGCTGTGCCTCCATTTTCTGGGCTTCGTTTTGCAGGACGACCACCGAGCGGGCGAGATTTCCAATCTCATTAGCATAGTCTGAATGTGGTACGACGAGGTCGAGTTTGCCTGTTGCCAGTTGCTCGACAGCATCACGCAGGCGACCTAGAGGGCGGGAAACCGAGCGAGCCACGACAAACCAGAGCAGCAGACCGAGGAGAAGACTAACGGTCAGCAGGATGATCGAATTCCAGGTGCTTTCCTCAGCCAGGCTCATGGCCTGTTCGTAACGAAGTCTGGCCCCATCTTCCTTGGAAATATTCAAGCGATCCAGAGCTTCGTTGGCCGCAATGCCGGGCTTCTGGAACTCCATTGAGGCGACGTAGGCCTGGGCCTCGGTTACCTGGCCGAGTCGCAGCAGGGAGATGGCTTTATCGACGCCCTTGGCGTAGGCGGAATAGCTTTGTTCAAAATCGGCGAGGTTTTTGCGATTCTCTTCGCGCAGCAGGGTAGAGCGTACGAGCTCAATGTCCTGGGTCAGCCGCTTGCGCGCCATCGCCAGCTGGTCGAGCGCGGCATTGCGTCCCTCAGCGTCCGTGGAAATGATGGCCTGGCGCACGGTGCGGCCGATGGTGGCATAGGCCGCTTGCGAGTCTTTGGCGTTGGATACGCCGGTCAGGTCTTTCTGGAAAAGTACGCGCAAGTCGGACGTCAGGTGTTGTTGGCTATGCAGTCCTTCGAGGCCGATGATTACAGCGATGACCAACATCAAGGCAAAGCCGAGCGCCAGCTTGAGATTCAGGGTAAGTTTTTCCAGCTGGGTCAGAATAAATCTCATGCTTCGTGCTCCAAGCCATGGTTTTCACGGTGTTTTTCGGGCTGACTCGGCTCGAGTTGATGGTCGCCCGCCGTTTCGATCAGGATCGAGGCATAGGGCGGTTCCTGACCGGCAGCTTTGGCCATTTCATTCACTTCTTTTTTAAGCTGCATGACCCGTTGCTCATAATCGAGGGACAAGCGGTTAAAGCGCTCAGCGCTTTTGGTGCTCTCACGTTCGCTGATGGTGTTAACCGTCGCCGTCAGCTGCGCTTCGGTAGTGCGCTTGCGGCGCAGGATTTCAAGATTCATGGCCAGGATAGGGATCAGCTCCGACAGGCAGTTCTGTTGTGCTTCATCCAAAGCTTTTGGCGCCGACAGTTCGGTCACACCAATAAATATGTCGTTCAGCATGATCGGTTCAATGAGTACCATGAGCGGTGAGGTTTCACCCAGCCCGGAGCGGATTTTCCAGAATGCTTCGTCTGGAGCCTCGATCATCAGCCGTTGCCGGTCAATTGCGCATTGGCCGAGCAGACCTTCTCCTGCTGATATTTCAAGCGGCAGGTCGCTATGGCAGGCATAGGAAGCCACGCATTCCATGGCACTATCCCCGTCGCGAGCAAACGCGTAGATGACGCCCTGAAATATCCCAAGCATGCGGTGGGTTTCGCCGAGAAATATTTGTCCGAGTTCATGGGCGCTGTCGGCTTGCTGCATGCGCATCGAGGCAGCCGCCAGCTGGTTTTTTTGCGCGGCGCTGGCGGCCTGTGCCGCGGCATAGAGTTGTAACTCCCTGGAGGCTATGGCTTGCCGATATTTCCCGTGCAGGACAAACAAGATCAGCAACGAAATCAGCAGAGTCAGGCCGCCGACTAGCGCCGAGATGCTGACGATCTCGTTCATGGGGATGGTGCGCGACAGGTCTTCCATCAAGACCAGTTTCCAGTCGCCTGAGGGGTCATTCCACAGTACTCGGGTGACCGCTACAGCAAAGCGCGATCCTTCGAGTGACTGGATGTCATCGTGGCTTGAAATGGGGAGCACCGACGGGTCCTTGTTCTCGAACATGTTGCCAAACTGTTTGAGTTCGCGGATTTTGTTTATGCGCTCCGGACTCGGCGTGTCGACCAGGAAGCCGATCCATTCGGGGCGGTTGCTGGCAAAGACGACACCCTGTGGTGAAAGCAGGAGGGCAATGTCCGACTTGTTCTTGAGCAGCTCGTCGATCCGGCTGAGGTTGGTGCGTGCGACCACTGCGCCGGTTCGCGCAGAACTGCTGGAGTTTTCGGCGTAAACGGGCGCTGTAAAATACAAGGCCCGATCACCTCGGGCCAGACTGACGGCGGCGTAGATGTTTTCGGTTCCCTGCAGGGCCATCTGGAAATAGGGGCGAAACTTGACATTGAGTCCGGTGGACGGTTTGCCGTTGCTGTCCCACGAGGATTTGATGATGCCGTTCCTGCCAACGACAAAAACCCCCTCGGAGTCGTAGGACCGACCAACGGTTCCCAGAAGGTTGATTAGTTTTGGTGATAGCGCGTCACCCCCTTGTGCTTCGTGCTTGATGTCGGCGTCGGTCAGTCCGAGCATCGAGATGGCGCCCATGAGACTGCCATCCAGCGTGTAGGACATGATTTCGTTGCCAAAGCGCTCGGTGGCCGTATGTAATCGCGAGAGTTGCTCACGTTGTCGATAATCGATCGTCAGTTCGCCAGCCAGAAAGGCCGTGGCGGCAATAGCTGCCAGGGCAAGGGTCCACGCCAGACGGGCGTTTTCGACTACAAACGTCGCAATTCGATTCATGATGCGTCCTTAGCAGCTGTCTCAAAAATTACTGCGCTTGCCATTCGTGCTTTATGCGATGTTAGCGACTTAGTTCAAGACAGTTCCTCAACTGCCGGATGGGCCGGAAATACGCTCAAGTGTCTCGGCTTTCCTGGCCATCTCTTCATCGCTGTCGGCAAAGCGGGCGGCGATGGCCTTGAATTCATCGGCGAGGGCGATGAAGGCATCCGTAACATCTGGGTCAAAATGCGTGCCGCGGCTTTCAGTGATGATCTGCACTGCCTTGCTGTGCGGCATGCCTTCCTTGTAGACGCGCCGGCTGATCAGCGCGTCATAGACATCGGCGACGGCCATCAGGCGGGCGGAAATCGGAATGTCATCTCCGGCTTTGCCGGTCGGGTAACCGCTGCCATCCCATTTTTCCTGATGGTAATAGGCGATTTCCTTGGCGTGAATTAGGAACTCGACTTCGGTACCCAGCTGGTCTTCGGCGTGCTGGATGGCATCGCGACCAAGGGAGGTGTGGGTCTTCATGATCGCGAACTCTTCCGGTTCAAAACGACCGGGCTTGAGCAGGATGCGATCAGGGATACCGACCTTGCCGATGTCGTGCAGCGGGGCTGACTTGAACAGCATGTTGATCATGCTCTCGGTCAGGAAATTCCGGAAACGCGGGTGATCCTTGAGGTGTTCGGCCAGCGCCTTGAGGTAGAACTGGGTGCGGCGAATATGATTGCCGGTGTCGTTGTCACGGGTTTCCGCCAGCGACGCCATGGCCAGAATGGTGACGTCCTGAATGGCCATGACCTCTCGGGTGCGCTTGGCGACCTCGGTTTCCAGAAAGACGTTCTTGTCCTTGAGGAAATCAGCCGAGGCCTTGATCTGCAAATGGGTCTTGAGGCGAGCGAGGACAATCGGCGGGCTGATCGGTTTGGTGATGTAGTCGATGGCGCCGAGATCCAGCCCCATTTTTTCATCTTCAGTACTGCTCATCGCCGTCAGGAAAATAATCGGGATGTCACGGGTAGCTGCGTCCGCCTTGAGTTCCTTGCAGACTTCATAGCCGTTCATTCCCGGCATCATGATGTCGAGCAGAATCAGGTCGGGCGGGTTTTCGCTGCGCACGATCTTGAGCGCCTTCTCGCCACTGTTGGCCACTTTGACCTTGTAGATGTCCTTGAGCAGGCCGGTGATCAGTGAGAGATTGTCCGGCGTATCATCGACGGCAAGGATGGTGGCTTTTTCGGTGAAATCCAGCGAGTCAGTCATGACGGTCCCCTGTTTATTGTGGATTTACATTCGTCAGTGTAGTGCCAGTGATCCTCTAAATAAAGCTGGCAATATTCCAAATAGCATACCTGACTTGGAAGAGGCCGCCTATACGTAGTTTCCGCAAAATTTTATTTTTTTGCCAGGAGCCGACAAAGGGTGATCGCCGGAAAGCGGCTTATAGCGCGCAAGCGAAGTGCTGTGTACGAGTTCAGAGGATAGAAACCGAACTTATGCACCGTTGATGCGGCTTAACGGTTCTCGATGTGCTCGATCATCAGCTGCGGCGTTTGTACGCCGTTGTAGTCGTTGATCGCCAGCCGGTAGGCGGCGCGGATGGTGGCGCTAGGGCCGACGCTGAAGTTGAACTGGATCGCGTCGATGCGCAGTTCGCCCTTGCGCAGACGCATCTTCAGGTGTTTTTCCTTGAGGATGCGCTGGTTCTCGACGATGAATTCATCGGCAAATATCGGTACCGGGAAACCCTGTCCCCAGACTTCGTTTTCCAGCAGATGCGCGGTGTTGATCGAGAAATAACTGGTTTCAAGAGGGCCGTCGGTCTCCAGCGTGCGCGTGAGGTCGGCGGGAGCAAGCAGCTCGTCGGCGACCTGGGCAAACAGCTCGCGGAAGCGCGGAAAATCGGATTCCATCAGGGTCGCGCCGGCAGCCATGGCGTGGCCGCCAAAGCGCAGTAGCAGGCCGGGAGCGCGCTTGGACACCAGATCCAGCGCGTCGCGCAAGTGCAGTCCGGGGATCGAGCGCCCCGAACCCTTGACCTCGCCATTTTCACCGCGGGCAAAGGCAAACACCGGGCGGTGCAGCTTTTCCTTGATGCGCGAAGCGAGGATGCCGATCACGCCCTGATGCCATTCCGGATCGAACAGCACCACCCCTGCGCTGTCGGTGGTTTCCAGCGTTTCAAGATGAATCAGCGCGCTGTCCTGCATGTCCGATTCGATCTCCTTGCGTTCGCGGTTGAGCGCGTCGAGTTGCTGGGCGATGACCAGGGCGCGCGTTTCATCGTCGGTGATCAGTGCTTCGATGCCGAGCGACATGTCGGAGAGGCGTCCGGCGGCATTCAGGCGTGGGCCGACGATGAAGCCGAGGTCGAGGCTGGTGGCCTTGGCCGGTTCGCGCCCGGCGGCACGAAAAATGGCGCGCAGGCCGGGTGTCAGCTTGCCTTCGCGCATGCGTTTGAGGCCCTGATTGACCAGGATGCGGTTGTTACGGTCGAGCTTGACGACGTCGGCGACGGTGCCGAGGGCGACGAGGTCGAGCAGGGCGCCGAGATTCGGTTCCTTGATCTCGTCGCCGAACCAGCCGCGTTCGCGCAATTCGGCGCGCAGTGCCAGCATGACGTAGAACATTACGCCGACCCCGGCGATGCACTTGCTTGGAAAATCGCAACCCGGCTGGTTGGGGTTGACGATGCAATCGGCGGCGGGCAGTTGGTCGGCCGGCAAGTGATGGTCGGTGATCAGCGTGGCGATACCGAGCTCGTTGGCGCGGGCCACGCCTTCGAGGCTGGCGATACCGTTATCGACCGTCACAATGAGGTCGGGGCTCATCGTCGCTGCGAGATCGACAATTCCGGGCGTCAGACCGTAGCCGAAAGTAAAACGATTGGGGACGAGATAATCGATGACCGCGCCCGAGTTGCCGGCCATCGCCCGCAGTGCCCGAATGCCGACCGCGCAGGCGGTCGCGCCATCGCAGTCGTAGTCGGCGACGATCAGAATTTTGGCCTGCGCTTCCAGAGCGTCGGCGAGCAGGATGGCGGCGTCGCTGGTGTGGGTAAGTTGGGCCGGTGGCAGCAGCGATTTGAGTTCGTAGTCGAGCTCACTGCGCGTCTGGATGCCGCGTGCGGCGTAAATGCGCGCAAGCAGCGGCGGCAGTCCTTGCTGTTCAAGCTGCCACTGGATGCGCGGCGGGACGGGGCGGGTTTTGAGTTGGGTCATGGGGGAGAGTTTACGGGAAAAGCGAACCACTAAGACACAAAGATCACCAAGTTACACCAAGAAGAACGAAGCCTTAACTTGGTGACTCTTGGAGTACTTGGTGTCTTGGTGGTTCGCTGTTGCTTTTCACAGCATTTATTCTTTTGCTACTACCTTTGCCAATGCGGCCAGCGTTTGCGGGCGTTTCCACAGCTTCCACTGGTCACTGCGCTGACTTGTCCACCTGAGCGTAGCGTAGGCCGTTGAAGCCTCAATATGCAATTGATTTATCTTGCCGCTGGCCAGTGCCTTCTGCAAGGGCGCAAACCAGCGTTCTTCAAGTCTGGTGAGCGTGCTGCGATAGGCCTCGCCATTTTCAGACTGGACTGGGCCGAGCAGGTCTTCCAGTACGATTAGGTGCTGCGTGTCGGGTGCAGTATGCGCAAGGAAGGTCGCCGCGTCCTGCGGCAGCCGATGCGCCGGGACGCTCGCAGCAAGAGCCAGACCTCGCGCCAGCGGATTGCTGCTCCAGACGCCGTCGAAATCGCTCTCCCGGCGTGTGGGCAACTCTCCAGCGCCCCACAGCCAGAGACTGTTGATGGCCATCCGGCCTTCTTCTTCGCGTTGCTGGTTGATCGGGTGGGCGTGCAGAATCATCTGGATTTCGTTGAACAGCCGACGCATGCCCTTGGCCTGAGAGGCTTCGGCCAGGACGCGTTCAATGCTGCGCCCGGCGACAGCGGAAAGCGGCGGAACGTCAAAACCTTCGAGCAGCAGGGCGTCAGTCAGTTGCAGATACCAGCGCTCGGCGTCAATGACGTGAAAACGGCCGGTATCCGATAGCTGCGCGTTGAGCGCGTCGGCAAGGCTTTGTGCTTCCTCCAGTGAGAGCTCAAAATTCCGGCTGTCGGCGAGAAGCAGGCGTTCCTGTAGAAAACGCAAATGTACCGGGTCGCAACAGATCCAGTTGTGGAGGTGCGCATCGACAGCGCCTTGCGCTTCGCCGAGCAAACGGAAGGCTGCATAAGGTGCACCGGCGGGGTGGCCAAAGCGGTCGCTTAGCGTGGCTTCCAGCGATTGGGGCGGGCGACGGGTCAGTCGGCTGCGCGCCAGCAGCGTGTTCAGCGCCGTACAGGAAAGTCCATCGAGGGTTTCGCGGTCGTCAGGTTCCGGCCAGATGAGTTCCGGAATGAGGAGGGTAAGCTGCATGTGTCCTTAGTGGGCGAGAGCGAAGAGTGACAAGAAAAGTGTACCATAGCGACTTTGCTGTTCCTGCACTGTGTTTTTACCACCGACATGAGAGCTTGCCACCAATGGCGCTACCTTACGAATTGCTGATTGGCCTGCGCTATACGCGCGCCAAACGGCGAAATCAATTTGTTTCCTTCATTTCGATGATCTCGATGCTCGGGATTGCGTTGGGCGTTGCCGCGCTGATCGTCGTGCTCTCGGTGATGAACGGCTTTCAGACCGAACTGCGCGGGCGCATCCTGGCCGTCGTCTCGCATATCCAGATTACCGGCGCTACAGGCGAAATGTCCGACTGGCAGGGCGTTGCGCAGCAGACGGAGAAGCAGCCGGGGGTGATTTCGGCAGCGCCTTTCGTGCAGGCGCAGGGCATGCTCTCCTTCGGTCAGTCGGTGCGCGGCGCGATGGTGCGCGGCATCGTTCCTGATCTTGAGGACAAGGTCGCCGATTTTCGTTCGCACATGAAGGAAGGGACTTACGATTCATTGACCGCCGATTCTTTCAATATCGTTCTTGGTCGGGATCTGGCGCGGGCGCTCGGCGTCTTTGTCGGTGACAAGGTGACGGTGATTGCGCCGCAGGGTGTGGTGACTCCGGCGGGGGTGGTGCCACGCCTGAAAACTTTTACGGTCAGCGGACTGTTCGAGGTCGGCATGTTTGAATACGACAACGGCCTGGCCTTGATCCACATGGAAGATGCACAGCGCCTCTATCGCATGGAAGACCGCGTGTCCGGTGTGCGTCTCAAGCTCGACGATCTCTTCCAGGCGCCGACCATCGCGCGGCAGCTGGCCAATACCCTGAATACGGCAGCGTACATCAGCGACTGGACGCGCAGCCATGCCAATTTTTTCCGTGCCGTGCAGATAGAAAAGAACATGATGTTCATCATCCTGTCGCTGATTGTCGCGGTGGCGGCGTTCAACATCGTTTCCACCCTGGTTATGGCGGTGACTGACAAGCAGGCCGACATCGCCATCCTGCGTACCTTAGGCGCCAGCCCGGGCAGCGTCATGGCGATCTTCATGGTGCAGGGCGCCTTGATCGGTTTCATCGGTTTGGGGCTGGGGATCGTCGGCGGCATCACGCTGGCGCTCAACGTCGATGTGGTCGTGCCGTTCATTGAAAAAATTCTCGGTACCCAGTTCATGTCCAAGGAGGTCTATTACATCTCCAATCTGCCGTCCGAGCTGCAATGGAAGGATGTGACGACGATTACCGGGGTGTCGTTTGTTCTGTCGCTGGTGGCGACGATCTATCCGAGCTGGCGTGCGTCGCGCGTCAATCCGGCGGAGGCCCTGCGCTATGAGTGATGAGAAGAAAATTGTCCTGGCCTGCCAGGGACTGACAAAAATATACCGCCAGGGGACCGGCGAGGGTGCCGAAGTCCCGGTCCTGACTGGAGTCAATCTGGAAATCCTGGCCGGTGAACGTGTTGCCGTGGTGGGTGCCTCAGGGTCAGGCAAGAGCACATTGCTGCATCTGCTCGGCGGACTCGACTCGGCAACAGCGGGAAGCATTCAGCTGATGGGGCGTGATTTGTCCAAGATCAGCGATGCCGAGCGTGGCGAGATGCGTAACCGCCATCTGGGTTTTGTCTATCAGTTCCACCACCTGTTGCCCGAATTCACCGCGCTGGAAAATGTGGCCATGCCGCTACTGATTCGGCGCCTGCCGAAAGCCGAGGCGGAAGCGCGAGCGGCGGTAGTTCTTGGTGAGGTTGGCTTGTCGCATCGGCTTGATCACACGCCTTCGGAACTCTCTGGCGGCGAACGCCAGCGGGCGGCGATTGCCCGCGCCTTGGTCACTGAGCCGGCTTGCATTCTGGCCGACGAGCCGACGGGTAACCTTGACCGGCAAACCGCAGAGGGGGTGTTCGAGCTGATGCTGGCACTCAATCGATCACGCCAGACGAGCTTTGTGATTGTGACGCATGACCCGGGGCTGGCCGGACGTGCAGAACGGATTCTGACCTTGCGTGACGGGTCGTTCTTACCAGAGTAATGGGTAGCGGCCAGTTCTCAGGCGGTGTCGTTGATTTCCCTGACCACTTCCATTAACCGGGGCAGTTGCTTCGGGCTGTGCTTCTCGGTCAGGGCATAAGTCTTGTTCAGGAACGAGCGGACACAGGCAACGTCGTGACACGCGCGAATCTCCTCAGCCAATTCCTTGGACTGAGTCCCGAAGCTATCGACACAGAAATCGGAGAGCAGGAATTTGGCTTCGGAGATGATGATTTCGTCATCCAGAGAGAGACTTGTCTGGGTTGGAGCATCATTCTTTTTCTGTTCTGGAACCTCGTTACTGCCTCCGAGGCGCATGAATCCTTCACGCAGAAGGGCCTCGATTTCTTCAATGATTTCATTGTGTGGAAATACCGTGTTGTGAAGTATCTGCTCAATCGTATGCGGCTTCTCAAGCTGGATGAGTATGCTTCGTTTCTTGATGTTGAGCTTGTAAACCCGGTGCTGTACTTCTTCCGCTCCCTTGGGAGTGATGTGCAGGCTAGCCGAAGTGTCCACGTTGTACCTCGCAGTTGATCAATCTAGTGTCGGTTGCAGGTCATTTCCAGTTGGACAGCGCTAGAGTTTGAACCGTGAGATTGATTTTTCGAGAATGCCAACGGTTTTTCCCATTTTCTTGACCGTACGCAGCAGGTCGGCCAAGCCTTCCTCGGATTTGGTTTCGGAATAGGACTTGGCCGTGTCGTTGAAGGTTTGTACCTGTCCGGACAGCGACGTGGCATTTTCCTGAATCGCCGAGGTCAGGTTGGTCAGCTTCATCTGCATCACATTCAACGAAGCCATCAGACTGCTGTTGTCATTCTTGCTCAACACGATATTGACGTTCAGATTGCCGCTGGCGATCTTCTTCATGGCCTCGGCTGCGTCCTGTGGTTCGCCGCCCAGTTGCCCGAGGATTGACGATTGCATGCGGAAAACCAGCACGGCTAGAACAGCTAAGAGCAGACTGCCGACCATGAGAAAGATGCTCGATTGCTTCCAGAAGCGCGTTTCAATATCGTCCAGATAAAAACCGATTCCCGGCATCCAGCCCCAGGGCTCGAATTTGAGAGCACCGTTCAGTTTGGGGTAGAGCTTTTGGTCCTGCGTGCCCGGCTTCAGGGTGCGAAGTTCAAGGAACGCCTTGTTGTCTTTTGATTTTGCTAGTTCATCACGATATGACTGGGCCACCGTGCGTCCGTCCGGCATGATGCCGCCATTGTCTTCCTTGCCTACCCGACTGGCGATCGGGTGAAGCAGGAAAGTGTCGTTGCTCATGCTGCGGATGAAAAAGTAATTATTGCTTCCTTGCTTTTGCGCACCAATTGATTCCTTGGCGCGTAATTGAGCCTCCTCACGGGTCAATTGCCCCTTCAACTCTAGTCCATGAAAGTAGCGCAACTGCGAATCGGCAAAATCCAGCAACTGGGTAATCTGCGCACGCCGTTCCTCCATCATGCCTTGACGCATGCTGTACAGGCCGAAGATGCCCATGACCAATAGGCTGAGCAGCGAGGCTGAAACAATAATTAATACTCGAGTTTTCAGACGCATGATGTGTTCCCTAGGGGTGGATCGCAATTGATGTGGCGTTTTTCCTCTCGTAGAGGCCTTATTCGCCATTTTTTACTAGAGTACACTGCGGTCTTCTGCTACGCAATCGTTCTGGAGTTTCAATAGAGGTCAGAATGAAGGGCGTGTCGCCAGAAAACGATCGAGATGTCCGGCAAAGGCTTTGCTTTCGCTCTGACTCATTGGCGGTGGCCCTCCTGTCTGGATGCCGCTGGCGCGCAGGTTATCCATGAAGTCGCGCATATTGAGCAGAGGCCGGATGTTGGCCGCTGAATACCATTCGCCGCGGTGACTCAGTACGTGCCCGCCTTTTTCGATGACCTCAGCGGCGAGGGGCAGATCGTTGGTAATGACCAGATCACCGGCCGTGACGCGCTTGACGATTTCGTTGTCGGCGACATCAAAACCGGCGGAGACCTGGATACTGCGGATAAGGGGTGAGGGCGGGACGTGCAGCGTCTGGTTGGCGATCAGCGTCAGCGAGGTTTTGGTCCGCGTGGCTGCCCGGAAAAGAATGTCCTTGATGACCTTGGGGCAGGCATCGGCATCAACCCAGATGTGCATTTACGAGCCCTTAGAGTAATTCTCGGCTTCTCAGCTCATCTTTGAGCCAGGCATAGCAGATCGGTGCGGCAACGAGTCCAGGCAGGCCGAAAGCGCTTTCCATGACCAGCATCGCGGTCAGCAGTTCCCAAGCCTTGGCGTTGATCTGGGTGCCGACAATGCGCGCGTTGAGAAAGTACTCCAGCTTGTGAATGATGACCAGAAAACAGAGCGATGACACCGCAACGGAAGGGGAGTGCGCCATGCTGACCACGACGATGACTGAATTGGAAATCAGGTTGCCGATCACTGGTAGCAGTCCGGCGATAAAAGTCACCACGATCATTGTCTTGGTTAGGGGGAGTGATACGCCGCAGAGAGGCAGGATAATGGCCAGATAGATGGCCGTAAAAATCGTATTGAGCGCTGAAATGCGAACCTGGGCAAAAACAATTCGGCGGAACGCTTCACCCAGGCGGTAAACGCGTTCGGCCAAGGCTTTCGCCAGTGGACCACCGTAAGCGTCGCGGCTGCAAGCCTCTCGCAACGAGACCATGGCGCCGATGATCATGCCGATCAGCACGTGTGCCAGAGAGTGGCCGGTTTCCTTGCCGATGCGTTGCAGGTCGGTGGCGTGTTCGCGCAGCCATTCACTCAGCGTGCCGGCAACGGTCGCGGTGCTGTTGGGCAGAAAGTCCGCTAGCCATTCGGGCAGCGAAGCGCGCGAGCTTTCGACAATCTCGGCCATCTTGGCGAGCAAGGCGGACAGGCTGCCTCCCTCGCTTTTCATGAACGCCATAATGCCAAAGCAGGCCGCAGTGACCGTGCCGATGACCAGCAGCGAGACAAATGACAGAGCCAGTAACTTGGCGCGATGCGTCGAGAATTGGCGGGAAAAGAGCGGGAACAGGACATGAACCAGTTCATACACCAGCAAGCCGGCAATTAGCGCCGGGAGCAGGCGAAAGGTAATAACGAAATAAATGCTCAATGCCGCCAGAATCCATGCGGCATACTCGTGTGCGGAGGTAGATGTGGATTTGTTCATGCGTTGTCACTTCTGGCGAAAAGATTATTTAACCACGGAGAGCACGGAGGGCACAGAGAAAAAAGAGCAATGGCTATTGCTGTTCAATCGAAGGGATACCTCTCCGATAATTTAAGCTGCTGAATTCTCCGTGGTTATTGATTCGATTGTAACCATTTCAGCGCTCCCAGGCCTGCCGCGTGGCCGCTGGACAGACAGCCCGTAAGCAGATATCCCCCGGTGGGGGCTTCCCAGTCGAGCATTTCACCGGCACAGAATACTCCTGGCAGGGTATTGATCATTAAGTTTTCATCGACGGCCTCGAACAGCACGCCGCCGGCGCTGCTGATCGCTTCTTCAAGCGGTCGCGGGGAGATCAGGCGCAAGGGTAAGGACTTGATGGCGCTGGCCAGGGTCAGCGGATTGGCGATCTCATCGCGGGTTAAGCATTCGTGCAGCAATGCGATCTTGACCCCCTTGAGGCCGAGACGGCTTTGCAGGTGACTGGAGAGCGAGCGTGAACCACGTGGCCGGAATACCTCTTCGATCACGCGGGGTAAGTCGTGGTTTGGCAGCAAGTCGATAGAGAGGTGCGCACTTCCTGACCGCTCAATGGCATCGCGCATTGACGCTGAGAAGGCGTAGATTAGTCCGCCTTCAACACCGTTTCGGGTCACTATGAATTCGCCAGGGCGTCGATGGGCCTTCCCGGTTGGGTCGGTAAAGGAAGCGGTCACCGACTTTACCGGCTGGCCGGCAAAGCGTTCGCGCAGATGCTCGCTCCAGTTGACGTCAAACCCGCAATTGGTGGGGCGCAGTGGCGCGACCGGAACACCGGCGTCTTGGAGTAGGGTTACCCAGCTTCCGTCGGAGCCCAGCTTGGGCCAGCTGCCGCCCCCGAGGGCCAGCAACACGGCGTCAGAATCAATCCTCCGATCTCCCTCGGGGCTGGCAAAGTGGAGGATATAGCGGCCGTCGGGCAACTGTTCGATGCCCTGCCAGCGATGGCGGACGTGAAAGCGTACCCCGCTTTCGCGCAGCCGGTGTAGCCAGGAGCGGAGAAGTGGAGCGGCTTTCATGTCGGTGGGGAAAATGCGTCCGGAACTGCCGACAAAACTTTCGATTCCAAGATGGTGCATCCACTCGCGCAGCGTTTCCGGGCCGAAAGCACGGAGCATCGGGGTAATGTGCTCCGCGCGAGCGCCATAGCGGGAGCAGAAAAGGTCGGTATCTTCTGCGTGCGAAATGTTCATGCCGCCCTTACCGGCCATCAGGAATTTGCGCCCGAGGGAAGGCATGGCGTCATAAACATCGACACGCACTCCCGATTGGCTGAGCACTTCGGCGGCCATCAGACCGGCCGGCCCGCCACCAATGATCGTGATAGGTGCTGTTGGGGATAGCGAGGTATTCATGCCTTTACCTCCAGGGCCGGACCGCTGAGTCGCCGGGCGAGATGCTGCAGTCCCAACGCAGGAAGGGCGAGTTGAAGGCGTTCGGGTTGGGCTGTGGCGAGCAAGGTCAGCGTGCCGCTGCCGGAGGCGGATGGGGTGGCCAGTCGCACGCACTGACGGGCGACGGCATCGGCGACATCGACCAGCGTGGCTCGACCGGCAACGAGGGGTTCAAGCAGCGGCGCCAGAAAAGCATAGTGCGTACAGCCGAGGACGATCTGGTCGGCACCTGCGTCCAATGCCGGGGTCAGGTGTTGGCGAAGCGAATCGACAAACACAGGATCGTCGAGCTGCAAGGTCTCGACTTTGGTGGCCCAGCCAGGGCAGGGCAGGATCTCGACGTGGACCGCTTGGGCATGGTGCTGAATGAGGCTTGCAAGCCGTTCGCTGCGCGCCGTTGAAGTCGTGGTCAATACCGCGATGCGACGACGTTTTGAAGCGGCAGCGGCGGGTTTGACGCCCGGCTCAATGCCGACTACCGGTATCTCGGGCAGGGCGTCGCGCAGTGCGGCGACGGCCGCAGCTGTAGCCGTGTTGCAGGCAACGACAATGAGATTGCAGCCGTACTCGACGAGATATCGGCCAATGGCAAGGACGCGATCGCGAATGAAGGCGTCGCTCTTGTTGCCGTAGGGAACATGCGCGGTATCAGCCAAGTACACAATGTCGGCATCGGGTAGCGATTTTTCGATGGCGGCCAAAACCGAGAGGCCACCGAGTCCACTGTCAAAAACGCCGATCATGTCGAGGAATGTCTTGCAGTGTGGTCGTTGCGGGGGGCATGGTGTCTATTTTAGCGGCAACTATGGAAGATCGAGGCTTTATTGCGCCAAAAACATATCGTTGCAAGGCTGTACAAAAAACCGAGGAGATTTGGTTTCCCCGGTATTGGTCTGAAAATTACCGAAGATCTGGCTTGCTAAAAAGCCTGCTTTGCAGCGGTTAATATAACCGCGCACCAGGCCGTTGTGGGTTGTTCGACTCTTTGAGTGTGAAATTACGACTGCATTCGACAAACCAATTTCATTACTTGGAATCGAAAAAAGACAGAAGTCCCTGAAGTGCCGGGGATATAAGGTCTTTACGCCAGAGCAGGCCGTACTCGATGGTCGGGGGAGGAGGCGACAATTCACAGTAGGCAACGCCCCCGCGATGCAGTTCGCGCAGAGATTCCGGGACCAAAGCCATTCCGATTCCGGCAGAAACCAGGCTGATTATGGTCTGCATCTGCGTGGCCTCTTGCCCGAATGTCGGAAATAAACCCTGAGTGGCATAGTAATTGATGATGCCATCATGGAAAACCGGGGCGTTTTTGCGCGGGAAAATGATCAGAGGTTCCTGGCTCATCGGTACGAATTCAAGTGTGTTGTGCTTCAAACGATAACGTTTTGTTTTCAGCCATTCCTCGGGGATTACGGCAATCAAGTGCTCGCACCGTAGAGGTCGGTAGTCCAGAGGGTCGGGAAAAATCTCATTCTGCATGCGAAAGACGATGCCGGCATCGATCTCCTTGCGCAATAAGGCATCGATCTGGGCACTGTTTGGTGCTTCGCGCAATCGGGTTCGGATATGCGGGTGCGTCCTGCGGAAAGCATGCAGCAATTCTGGCATTTCTCCGTAACCCGCAGAACTGACAAAAGCCAGAGTCATTTCTCCAATTTCCCCACGCCCCAGTCGCTTGGCTTTGTCGGCCAGTTTGGCTGCATCCGCGAGGAGGCGTTTTACGTCCGGTAGCCACTGTTGCCCTACGGGCGTCAATTCGACGGAGCGCTTGGTGCGGACAAACAGCTCTACACCCAGTTCCTCTTCCAGTGCCTGTATCTGTTGGCTCAGTGGTGGCTGAGAAATCGAGACGCGTTGGGCCGCCCGGCCAAAATGCAGTTCTTCGGCAACGGCTACAAAGTAGTGAAGCTGGCGTAGATTCATGGAGGTATATTAAGACGAAAAACGTATTAAAAGTGCTCTAAATATATATTTTACAATCAATACGGATTGGAGAAAAATGCTTTCCAACGTCCCTTTTCACCCCGATGACTCTCCGGGTTTTGATTTTAGGGCGACTACGCTCAAGAATTTTTGAAAGGATCTACTATGTCGCAAGCCACTACTCTGAAATGTGCCGTCCGTAGGCATTGGAAAGATTTTATTCCGGCCTGGCTGGTACAGATTCTGATGATGGCCGACATCATTCGCAAAGACGTATACGGAACCGAGACGCCCATTATAGTGGTCAGCATCATCTTCTTGATGCTCCTGGTGTCTTATTGCTGGTGGATGCGCCTTCCCTTGAGTCACAAAATCAAGAATACACACGCTACCTTATTGGGAATGTCTGCACCTTTCCTGATTTGGGGATGCTTCTATATGTTACGTCAGTGCTTCTGATTGTTGCTGAAATTCTTTTCTGAACATTCTCTGGGATTCGGCGTACCGCAGTAATCGCGGTTTCAATGCGCCAGCCAAAATTGGCTAGAGTCAGTTTTGGAGCACGTCTGCAGGCGCTACGAGTGGCGCTCATCTGATATCTGTGATCGACGGGTAGTAGACAGTCGGCCATTTCAAATCATCAGGCAGGTACGGATTAAATAATGACGCTATACTTCAAGCTGCTCGCTCCCCTCGAGGCCGGTCATGCTCCGAAGTGCGTTTATTGTCTTTGCTCTGACTCTTCTGCTCAGCAGTTGCGCTTCCCTTGAAGCGCCTAATCCGGCCTTTTACGAAATAGAGTCAGGAAGTTTGCCGGCGCCGGATGTGACACTGAACATCCCCGGCCTCGGCCCCTGCACGGATAGCCCGGATCGCAGCCTGCATCTGAATACCCACCAGCCGGTCAACGTGCTGGTCCATGGCTGTTTCGGTTCCTCGGGTAATTTTCGTGGCCTGGCGCAGGTGCTCGCCTTTCATGGTCAGCAGACGGCTTGTTTCAGTTATGACGACCGCGCCGGTCTGACCGACAGTGCCATCCGTTTGCGACAGTCGCTGAATCGGCTAGCGGATCAAACCCGAGTGCCGCAAATTACCGTGATTGGGCACAGCCAGGGCGCTCTTGTTTCGCGCCGGTCAGTCTCCGCACTTCCCATTGCCCCTGCAGAACGCCATGCCGATCTGCGCCTGGTGACGGTCTCGGGTCCTTTCGACGGGATTGCTGCGGCGAAGACCTGCGGTCGCGACTGGCTGCATTTTCTGAGTCTGGGCCTGTTGTCCGCATCCTGTCATATCATCACCGGAGCGAAGTGGACGGACATCACGGACTCATCTCGTTTCATCCGCCAGCCAGGTGTGCTTGAACCAAGCATTAGCCGCTATCTGAAGATTGATACCGACGAGCGTGGCAGTTGCCGTCGCTTCGAAGGCGCGCAGTGTGTGGAAAGTGATGATATTTTCTCCCTGGCTGAGCAACGCAATTCAGTGATAGAAACCGACACTCGGACTCAGCGCGTAGAAGTTCGCGCAGGCCATGTCGAAATTGTCGGTGACAAGCGCGTAGCGCCTGCCAAGCTGATTGCGGTGTTGCAGGAGCAGGATGTCCTGCGCACGACCTCACCTGAGCGGCTGTCGGCCTTCAGGCTGCTACTGGCACGGGTCTATCAGGACAATTCATTCCTGAATCAAGGTCAGATGAAAAAATAGAGAAGAGTCTGTCGAGAAAGCTTTCAGTAATCCACGCGTCAAACTATTACCGATGGTGCGACAGATGATTAATTTGCCGCAGTAACCACGGCTTCAATGCGCCAGCCGGGATTGGCTAGCCGGGCCTCGATGCAGGCCCGGGAAGGGGCGGTGCCTTCGGGAACCCATTCCTCCCATACGGCATTCATCGCCGCGTAATCTTCCATTTCACTTAAATACAAAGTGACTTGCAGCAGACGCGTCTTGTTGCTGCCGACTTTGAGCAGCAGTTGCTCGATACTGGCCAGCACTTCACGGGTTTGCGTGCTGATATCGGCGTCCAGAGTTTGCGGAACCTCGACCAGATACACCGTGTTGGCGTGAGTGACGATATCCGAGTAGCGGCGGGTGGTGCCAAAGCGTTCAATGGACATGATCTCTCCTGGGAATAAAGAAGCCGGCGCGAGGCCGGCTTCGCTTAGTGCGGCAATGCCCGATCAGTGCGCGGCAGGTTCTACGTAAGGAATCTTGCCGATTTTGATCTGCCATTCCTTAGGCCCGGTGGTATGTACCGCACTGCCGGTAGAGTCGACGGCGACGGTGACCGGCATATCCTGCAGATCAAATTCGTAGATCGCTTCCATGCCCAGATCAGCAAAGCCCACCACTTTCGACGATTTGATGGCCTTGGCGACAAGGTAGGCTGCGCCACCAACTGCCATCAGGTAGGCGGACTTGTTGTCCTTGATCGCTTCGATGGCCACCGGTCCGCGTTCGGACTTGCCGACCATCGAGATCAGACCGGTTTTCTCCAGCATCATGCGCGTGAATTTGTCCATGCGCGTGGCGGTGGTCGGGCCTGCCGGTCCGACGACTTCGTCACGCACCGGGTCAACCGGGCCGACGTAATAAATGACACGGTTGGTGAAGTCGACCGGCAGTTTTTCGCCCTTGGCCAACATGTCGGCGATGCGTTTGTGCGCGGCGTCGCGGCCGGTGAGCATCTTGCCGTTAAGCAGCAGCGTCTGTCCGGATTTCCAGGTAGCCACTTCTTCCTTGGTCAGCGTGTCGAGATTGACGCGTGTGGCGGTCTTGAGGTCGGGAGTCCAGGTGACTGCCGGCCAGTCTTCGAGTTTCGGTGGCACGAGTTTGGCCGGGCCGGAACCGTCGAGGTGGAAATGGATGTGACGCGTTGCCGCGCAGTTGGGGATCATGGCAACCGGCAGATTGGCCGCATGCGTCGGGTAGTCCACCACCTTGACGTCGAGCACTGTGGTCAGACCGCCGAGACCTTGGGCGCCGATACCGAGGGCGTTGATTTTTTCGTAGAGTTCGAGACGCAGTTCTTCAGCCCGGGTCTTGGCGCCGCGGGCCTTGAGTTCGTGCATATCGAGCGGTGCCATCAGTGATTCCTTGGCCATCAGCATGGCTTTCTCGGGTGTGCCGCCGATGCCGATGCCGATAATTCCCGGCGGACACCAGCCGGCGCCCATCTGCGGGACGGTCTTGAGGACCCACTCGACGATGTCGTCGGAGGGGTTGAGCATGGCGAACTTGGCTTTGGCTTCGGAACCGCCACCCTTGGCGGCACAGATTACTTCAACGTGATGGCCGGGGACGATTTCGAAATGCACGATCGCCGGAGTGTTGTCCTTGGTGTTGTTGCGCTTGCCGGCCGGATCAGCGAGAACCGAGGCACGCAGGGGGTTGTCGACGTCGGCGTAGGCGCGCTTGACACCTTCATTGACCATCTCCTGCAGACTCATCGTGGCATCGGGCCACTGCACATTCATGCCGACCTTGAGAAAGACCATGCCGATGCCGGTGTCCTGACAGATCGGACGATGGCCTTCGGCGGACATCCTTGAATTGGTCAGAATCTGGGCAATGGCATCCTTTGCCGCCGGTGCTTCTTCACGCTCGTAGGCCTCACCCAGCGCCTTGATAAAATCGAGTGGATGGTAGTAGCTGATGTACTGAAAGGCATCGGCGATGCTCTGGATCAAATCTTCCTGGCGAATGTGGGTAGTCATTGCGGGCTTTCTGAAAAGGGAAGGTTGTGACTGAGAACTGAATGGTTTAACGGCCAGACTTCGTTGGATAATCCAGTGAAGATTTTCCAAGGAATATTTTTGGATTCTAGCATCAACAAAGTGGGTGTTGGTGCGTCCATGGGGTTATACACAGTACCGGCGGTGTTAAACCAGCTTCTCGTCTAGTCTCGTGCCCAGAAAATAATTTTATAGATTCGTCAAAGACTATGCCCGGAAATTAGAGCCTGCGTGTAAGTGACATGTAAGGATGGGCGAATCTAATCTTCCAAGATTCACCTGACATGTGTTGAGCGGTGTTCGAGCCAGAGAAAATTGGTCCGCCGGGTTGTCAATGGTGCGCCGGGTTTGTTATGGTGCGCGACTGCGTTGAAGTTGCAAACTACTTTTGAATTAAGCACAGGAGATGAAATATGTCCCAGAACGATGCTGTACAGTTCTTCCAGCCGCCCGTCGATTTCGTCAAGAAAGCCACCATATCGGGTATGGATGCCTACAAGGCCTTGTGTGATGAAGCCGCCAAGGATTACACAGGCTACTGGGCGCGTCTGGCGCGGGAACATGTTAGCTGGAAGCAGCCTTTCACTCAGATTCTTGATGAATCCAACGCGCCCTTCTTCAAATGGTTTGGCGACGGCAAATTGAATGTCTCGTACAACTGTCTGGACCGGAATGTCGAAGCGGGTCTGGGTGACAAAGTCGCCATCCTGTCGGAAACCGACGATGGCCAAGTCAGGCGTGTTACTTACAAGGAACTGTTGGCCAGAACCAGTCAGCTGGCCAATGGGCTGCGTGCGCAAGGCATCAAGAAAGGCGACCGCGTCATTATCTACATGGCGATGGG
>JBAXHE010000044.1:0-22918 GCA_037139055.1 Betaproteobacteria bacterium
TTTTATCGCCTCAGTCTGGAATCGCTGCTCTCGCGCAATGAATCGCTGCCCCGGGTCATTGCCATGGAAGCCAAGCTGAACGCCCTGCTGTCGCGTCCTGAATCCAAGGACTTGCAGCTGGCGGCCAACCGCTATCTGCTCGAAGTCAAGAAGGGCGCGGATATCACCGCCGCCTACCTGCTCGACCGCCATGGCCTGACCCTGGCGGCCAGCAACTTCCTGCAGCCCAGTTCCTATATTGGCAACAACTATGCGTATCGCCCGTATTTTCGCGATGCCATGGAAGGGAAGCTCGGTAGTTTTTACGGCATCGGCACGACCACTAGCGATCCTGGCTATTTTCTTACTGCGCCGATTGAGGCGAACGGTGAAAAAATCGGTGCGGCCACGGTCAAAATAAGCCTTGAAAACTTCGAATCGGCCCTGATCCGAGGCGGCGATACGGTACTGCTGGTCGACGCCTTTGGGGTGATTTTTCTGGCTTCAGTGCCGGAGTGGAAGTACCGCACCCTGCATCCGCTCGATCAGGAAACCCTCCGCCGGCTCGACGCTTCGCGCCAGTACAATAATCGGCCCTTGCCGCCGCTGGATACCCCCCTGAGGCTTCAGAGCGACCCCCTGGTGATCCGCACGGCACTGCCAAACGCACCAGCGCAGGATTATCTGATGCAGTCAAAACAAACCGGGTCGCTGGGCTGGTCTATCGTACTCCTGTCGCGAACTAAACAGGAACGGCAGAATGCTCTGCTGGCAGGGATTGCCGCAGGTTTTGCGATGGCCTTTCTGTTGTCTACGGTCATCTATCTGCGCCTCAATGCCAAAGGCTTCAGGGAAAGGCGTCAGGCCGAGGCTGAACTGCGTCAGGCGCACAAAGAGCTTGAGCTGCGCATTGCCGAAAGTACCGAAGATCTTCTGCTGACCAATGCCTCGCTTGAAGAAAGAATAGACAGTCTGAAAACGGCCGAAAGCATCCTGCGCGAAACCCGGGATCATGCCGTACAGGCGGGAAAACTGGCAGTTCTGGGGCAAATGGCTGCCGGCATCTCGCATGAAGTGAACCAGCCGCTGACGGCGCTGCACAACTTTACCGATAACGCCGTCCAGTTGCTTGATCGGGGGCGACTCGACGACGTGCGCGAGAATCTCGGGCTGATCAAGCAGATGGCAGTGCGCATGGGGAATATCGTCGGCGAAATCAAGAACTTTGCCCGCCGGCCGCCGGTCGAGCGGGTCAAGGTCAGTGTCGCGGATGTCATCGCTCAGGCGCAGATGATGGTCGCGCCGCGCATTCGTCAGGTCGGTGCGCTGATCGATGTCCAGTCTTCTGGCGAACTGTTGGTCTGGGCCGATCAGCAGCGCCTCGAGCAGGTGCTGGTCAACCTGCTGATCAATGCGCTCGACGCCGTTGGCGAGGTGGCTGGCCAGCGGATTCATGTTCGGGTTAGCGATGAAGGCCACCAGGTCAGCGTGAGCATTCATGACGGCGGCGCGGGAATTCCGGAAGACGTTCTGGCACATTTGTTTGAGCCGTTTTTTACCACAAAACCCGTGGGCAAAGGACTCGGCCTGGGGCTGCCAATCTCGCGCATGATCATTAGCGAACTTGGTGGGCGGATCGAGGCACGAAATCATGAAACCGGCGGTGCACAATTCACTGTCTACCTGGAGAAAGCATGAGTAGCGACAATCGCAGCAAGGTTTCTGGTCTTCTGGTCTATCTGGTTGAAGACGACGAAGCCGTATTGCGTGCCTGCGCGCAGGCGATGGCGCTGGCCGATCTCACGGTGCGTACCTTCGGCAGTGCTGAAGAGGCGTTGGCGGCGTTTGACGATAGCCCGCCGGCGGTGATCGTCAGCGATGTGCGCATGTCCGGCATGAGCGGTCTGGAACTGCTCGACATTATGCAGAAGTGCGATCGCGATCTACCGGTGATCCTGATTACCGGCCATGGTGATGTGTCGATGGCGGTTGAGGCGATGCGTGCCAATGCCTACGATTTTATCGAGAAACCTTTCAATTCGGCGCGACTCGTCGATGTGGTGCGCCGTGCCCTGGAAAAGCGGGCGCTGTTGCAGGAAAACCGCACGCTGCGCGAACAACTGGGAAGCCTGTGCGAAAAGCCGCTGATTGGTCAATCGCGATGCATTCAGGAGATTGCCCACACGATTGATTCGCTGGCGGCAACCGATGTCGATATTCTCATCAATGGCGAAACCGGGACGGGCAAGGAAGTTGTGGCCCATGCCCTGCACACCCAGAGTGGGCGTCAAGGGCCTTTCGTCGCCCTGAACTGCGGCGCGTTGCCTGAGTCGGTCTTCGAAAGCGAAATGTTCGGCCACGAGACGGGGGCCTTTACTGGCGCCGTGCGGCGGCGCATCGGCAAGATCGAGTACGCCAGCAACGGTACACTTTTCCTTGATGAAATTGAATCGATGCCGCTGTCGCTCCAGGTCAAATTGTTGCGTGTATTGCAGGAACGCAGCGTTGAACGCCTGGGTAGCAACACCTCGCTGCCAGTCAATTGCCGCATTGTCGCCGCCAGCAAGACCGACCTCAAACGGCTTGCCGAGCAGGGCGGTTTTCGCGCCGATCTTTACTATCGGCTGAACGTCGTGGCCATCGAACTGCCGCCCCTGCGCCAGCGCCTCGATGACATTGGCTTGCTGATGACCTATTTTCTCTCGCAGGCCAGCCGTCGCTTCAATCGCGCTGAACCTGCGTGGACCGAGCAGGACATGTTCCGCTGGCAAAGCTACGACTGGCCAGGTAACGTGCGCGAACTCAAAGCGGTTGCCGAACGTCTTTGCCTGGGGCTCAGCGACGGGCTGGAGACCGTGCAGACAGCGGCCGTTTCTTTGTCCGCACGACTGGAGAATTATGAGCGCTGCCTGATCCGCGAGGCCCTGCGCAGCACCCAGGGGAATGTCACCGAGGCCGCAGAACGGCTGCTTCTGCCGAGAAAAACGCTATACGACAAACTCAACCGGCATGCTCTTGATCCCGATTCGTTTCGCGGCTAGGGAAGTGCCGAACAAGTTAGAATTCATCGTTCCCGTGTCCTGTTTCAGCAGCTGTAGGTTCCCCGCAGAAACATGACCTGCTGATCAGTGACGATTTCCCGATGGATGAGTTCAAGATGGACGATCATTTCACGGAGCAGAACCTCCCTCGGGATGAGTACGGCCGAACTAGATTCGTCAACGACCACAAGATGGCTCATCTTCTTCTCGAACATCCGGGTCAGACAATCCTGCACCCGGTCTTCCAGGTGAGCAATATAGTCACACACGCTCATCGCTTCCCGAACGGTTGGCATTGAGGCGTTTCGAGTCAGCAATCTGAGGTAATCGTGCTCGGAAAATAGTCCGCTGAGCCGCTCCCCATCGAGAACCAGGATGGCGCTAAGCTCGTGTTCCACCATCAGCGCTAGGGCTTCCAGCAGAGGAGCCTCTTCCTGGATATAAAGGTGTTGTGCAGGACTTCGCTGAAGCACCGTCCGCACGGACAAGGGGGCAACTCTTGGGTGCTGTGGAGTGCTGAATTTCGACCCGGTAACACGCTCGTCCAAAGTGCCTGGTGAGGTCATTGCGACTCCGCGAATAGGATGGAAAACACCGGTGTAGGACAGTGCATTTGCGGATTCGATCCGGAAACAATATCCGTGATAGTCAGAATTGGTCAAATCAATGGCGAATACGCTTGCACGTTAGGTCTTGGAGGGCAATTCCGGTAAAATCCAGCGTTTTTTTACCCCAACTCGAGGAGACCTGAATGATTCGCATGAAGCGCATTGCGTTGGCAATGTCGGCACTGGGCCTGGCCGTAATGGCGGCACCGGTTTATGCTGGAGAAGTTGAAGACCTGAAGGCCATGGTGCATAAATTGATGGCCCGCGTTGAGCAGCTGGAAACCCAGAAGGCGTCTCCGGCTCCGGCAGTGGCTGCAGCACCGGCCGCTCTCCCGGCTAACGTAGTGACCACCGGCGATCTGCCCAATTCGGTCAAGGTTCCGGGCACCAACACCTCGTTGCGCGTCTATGGCTATGTCCAGACCGATGCCACATACGATACGCGCAGCCGTAACCGCGACACCGACAATAACGACTGGGCCAGCTACATCGCCGCCCAGCCGCTGGACAAGAGCGCCGATGGCAAGCGCAAGAACCAGTTCTACATGACCGCTCGCACCTCGCGCCTGGGTCTGGAAACCAGTACGCCGAGCGATATCGGGGCGATTACGACCAAGATCGAAGCCGACTTCAATTCACCGAACCAGTACTCCGGTGAAAGCCTGACCAACTCGATGCTATTCCGCCTGCGCCATGCCTACGGCACGGTTGGTCGCTTGCTGGTCGGCCAGACCTGGTCGAACTTCTCTGATCTGGATTCGTTCGTTGATTCCGTCGACTACAACGGCGTCGGTACCCAGACCTTCATCCGTCAGCCGCAGATTCGCTACACGCAGCCGATCAATGCCTCGTCGTCGCTCTCGGTTTCCGTCGAAAACCCGCAGAGTCGTGACGTTGGAACTACCGCTTACGACAAGACACCGGATCTCACCGCCAAGTTCGTGACCAAGGGTAACTGGGGCCATGTCTCGGCCAGCGGCCTCTTCCAGCAATACCGCAATGACCAGTACAACAAGAGTTCGTTCGGCATGGGTGCCGGCGGCAGCCTGAAGCTCGGTGCCAACGACACGATCGTGGCGCAGATCAAGGGCGGCAACGGGATCGGGCGTTACATGCTTAACTCGCTCGGTCAGGGCGCTTACGATAACGGCAGCTCGCTTGATATGTGGCATGCGCTCGGCTGGCACGTCGGTTATACCCACGCCTGGGCGCCGACAGTTCGTTCGAACCTGATCTATGCCTACACCCGTTTCTCGGGCACCAATGCGATGGAAGCTCAGACCGATGTGAACCACAAGATCAACGAAGCCATGATCAACACCTTCTGGACTGTGGCCAAGAACACCGATCTCGGCCTCGAGTACGCCTACGGCCAGCGCACCAACTTTGCTGGCGACCACGGCACGCAAAACCGTTTCAACGCGACCTTCCGCTACAGCCTGTTCTAGGCGACAAGCGACGCACAGGAATCCGGTTTGAATCGAGAGAGCGGTGGCGGAGTGATCCGCCAGCCGCTCTTTTTTTTCGCCCGTCGAAGCCAATTTTTACGCCATTTTTACACCTTGTCCGCCAGAATGATCAGCGTTTTTACACCGCTTGGCATAGTCTGTAGTTACACCATCGCAAGGAGTGTGACATGAGTTTCAACATTAAATCGCGAGAAGGATCGTCTCAAGGTTCCAGAATGGCGTTGACTGTTCTGGCTTGCGCCTTGACCACCCTGATCGCTACTCCTCTACTGGGTACCCTGGATCTGGCCAACATCGTCATGTTGTTCCTGATGACCGTCTTGATCATTGCGGTAAAGCTTGGTCGTAACGAGGCCATTCTGGCTTCGATACTGAGTGTGCTGTTGTTTGATGTTTTCTTCGTGCCTCCGCGCTTCTCGCTGGCCGTCAGTGATTTTCAATACCTGATTACTTTTGCCGTCATGCTGGCCACGGCGCTGATCACTACGCAACTGGCCGCAGGATTAAAGCAAAGGGCGCAGGAAGCCCAGCTGCGTGAGCAGCAAACCGAAGCGCTTTATCAAATTGCGCGACAACTTGCCGGAGCGCTGACGGCTGAGCAAACGGTCGATATTTCACGTGAATTTGTCAAGTCACAGTTCAATGCCGAATCCACGGTTCTGCTGCCTGATGACGCACATCATTTGACTCCTGCTTTCAAGGGCAATTCTCCCCGGGTCGAAATGCACCTGGCACAAATGGCTCTGGAGAGTGGCCAGTCGATTCGCAACAATGACATGACAGGTATGGGTTACGCCTCTCTCTATCTGCCCTTGCGCGCATCGATGAGGGTTCGCGGAGTGCTGGCCATACGCTTCGAAGAAAGTGATCTGGAGGTGGCAAAAGACTCCGCTTCACTTTTTGAGGCCCTGGCCTCACTGATCGCCGTTGCTTTGGAGCGCCTGCATTACGTTGAAGTAGCTCAAACCACGGAGGTCAGCATGCTGACCGAGCGCTTGCGTAGTTCCATCCTTTCAGCACTGTCGCACGACCTGCGTACGCCGCTGACGGCCATGGTCGGCCTGGCTGACTCGCTCTTCCTGATCAAGCCTGAACTCCCGGCGACTGCGCTGGAAACCGCGCAGGCGCTGCATGAGCAGGCTGCTCGTCTGGCTGGACTGGTGGGTAATCTTCTCGACATGGCGCGGCTGAATGCCGGCGAGGTGAAGCTGCGTCGCGAATGGCAACCGATCGAAGAAGTCATTGGCGCCAGTATCAAATTGCTCGGAAGTGCCTTGGCCGAGCATCCGGTCAAGGTTCTACTGGAAAAGGATTTACCCCTGCTCGAATTCGATGCCGTGCTGATCGAACGGGTATTCTGCAATCTGCTGGAAAATTCCGCCAAGTATTCGCCCAAGGGGTGCTCCATCGAACTCACGGCGGAGCAAAAAGGCGATGTGGTTCAAGTCAGCGTTGCTGACCAGGGTCAGGGATTTCCTGAGCAGCAGCGAAACGAATTGTTCAACATGTTTGTGCGCGGAGAAAGTGAATCCAGCAAGCCCGGGACCGGCTTAGGACTGGCCATCTGCAGGGCCATTGTCGAGGTGCACGGAGGGCAGATCACGGCCAGCAACCGTCCCAAAGGGGGAGGGTGTGTCCAGTTTTCATTGCCCAAGGGTATGCCGCCGGTGGTGGTGGAGGAAGTGTCATGAATATGACACCAGCTAAAGTTCTGGTCATTGAAGACGAGAAACAGATCCGACGATTTGTCCGGATCGCGCTTGAGGAAGACGGCTGCAGCGTCAGCGAAGCAGAATCGGTTCGCCAGGGCCTGCTTGAAGCCGGATCCAGAAATCCCGATCTGCTGATTCTTGATCTGGGCCTGCCGGATGGGAACGGCATTGATCTGATTCACGATTTGCGCGGCTGGTCTGACGTTCCGGTGCTGATTCTTTCCGCCCGAACCCAGGAGACGGAAAAAATCGATGCGCTCGATGCCGGTGCCGACGACTACCTGACTAAACCCTTCAGTGTCGGGGAACTCCGGGCCAGAGTTCGTGCCCTACTCAGGCGGAGAAGTCGCCACGGCGAGGCTGCATCACCTCTCGTCGAATTTGGTGAGGTGGCAGTAGATTTGTCGCGTCGAGTGGTTATGCGCCGGGGAGAAGAGATTCACCTGACACCGATTGAATACCGTCTGCTGACGATCCTTCTCGGGCATCCGGGAAAGGTTCTTACGCAAAGAAATCTCTTGCGCGAAATATGGGGGCCTTCCTATATAGAAAGCAGTCATTATCTGCGTGTCTATGTCGGCCACTTGCGGCAGAAGCTCGAGGAAGATCCAACACAACCCAAACATTTACTGACAGAAACCGGCGTGGGCTACCGCTTCCAGCCTTGAGGGGATATTGATGCAGACAGAACAGAACAAAAAGCGCATGGCAACTCTGACCATGGCCGCACTGGGCGTGGTTTATGGCGACATTGGAACCAGCCCGCTGTACTCCCTGAAGGAGGTCTTCGGGAGTGCCCATCATCCGGTGCCGATTACTCCGGAAAATATTCTCGGTGTTTTGTCCTTGTTTTTCTGGGCAATCATCATTGTGGTGACGCTGAAATACGTCTGCTTTATCATGCGGGCCAACAACAAAGGCGAAGGTGGTGTTATTGCGCTGATGACCCTGGCCTTGCACAAAGGGGTCGAGGGGAGTTGGCAACAAAAGTTGCTGATCACGCTAGGCTTGATTGGTGCAGCCTTATTCTATGGCGATGGCGTGATTACTCCGGCCATCTCGGTGCTCTCGGCCGTCGAAGGCCTGGAAATCATTACTCCGACATTTAAACCGTACATCATTCCGATAACACTGTTTGTACTGATTGGGCTTTTCATCTTTCAACGAAGAGGTACGGCCAGTGTCGGCAGCCTGTTCGGCCCGGTCATGGTGGTCTGGTTTGCAGTGCTGGCGCTGCTGGGCGGCATAGCTATTTTCGGGAATCCCTCGGTGTTGATGGCGATCAACCCGCTCCACGCCGTCCATTTCCTGATGGGGAATTCGTGGCTGGGATTCCTTGCTCTCGGTGCTGTCGTCCTTTGTCTCACCGGGGCAGAGGCGTTATACGCGGACATGGGGCACTTCGGAGCGAAGCCGATCCAGTATGCGTGGATCGGCTATGTGCTGCCGGCCCTGCTCCTCAATTACTTTGGCCAAGGCGCCTTGCTCTTGGCTGATCCTTCGGCTGTAGAGAATCCCTTTTATCTGTTGTCGCCGGAATGGGCGCGCTATCCATTGGTGATTCTGTCCACCATTGCGACGATCATTGCCTCGCAAGCCGTTATTTCAGGAGCCTTTTCGATTACACAACAGGCTATTCAGATCGGCTATTCCCCGCGGCTTGAGATCATGCATACGTCTGAGCAGGAAATCGGTCAGATCTATCTTCCGGCGATCAACTGGCTGCTGCTGGTTTCCATTATCATCCTGGTGATTGAGTTTAAAACCTCGTCCAATCTGGCGGCGGCCTATGGTATTGCGGTGACGGGTACCATGCTGATTACCAATTTTCTGGCGTTTGCCGTTGCAGTCCGTCTCTGGAGTTGGAGTCCTCTCAAAGCGTTGATAAGTGTCACGCCCTTCATTTGTATCGACACTGCTTTCTTCCTGGCCAATGCTGTGAAAATCCCAGATGGTGGCTGGTTCCCTCTGGCGTTTGGACTGGTTGTCTTCATCCTGCTGACTACCTGGAAGCGCGGGCGCGAACTGCTCGGCAAACGCCTGGCCGAAGATGCCATGCAATTACCGGTGTTTATCAATAGCATCGTCATGGGCGGGGTGGAGAGGGTGCCTGGAACTGCGGTGTTTCTGACCACTGATGCTGACTCCGTGCCACATGCCATGTTACATAGCCTGAAACATTACAAGGCCCTGCACGAGCGAGTCCTGATCCTCAGTGTGAAAGTTTTTGATGTTCCGAAAGTGCCGGATATCGATCGTGTCGAGGTGCAGGAACTCGGTGGCAATTTCTATAAAGTGATTGTGCAATACGGATTCAAGGAAGAGCCGGACATCCCTCTTGCTCTGAGCCTGTGCGCCAGTTCAGGGTTGGAGATCGACATGATGGATACCTCGTTCTTCCTCGGCCGCGAAACCCTGATTCCAAAATTCGGATCTGAACTGGCCTACTGGCGCACACTGATTTTTATCGCGATGTTCCGGAATGCCGGAAGTGCAACGGCATTTTTCCGGATACCATCCAATCGGGTTGTTGAGTTGGGGTCACAAGTGGTCTTATAGGAAGAGTCAGTATCGGGTTTGGCGTGATGCTGAATCTGTGCCGCCGTCCGTGTGGCGACTTGGGGAGATCTCTATCGCTTACGTGCTGACATGTAATTCGGTTTGAGATGTCTGGCGCATGCCGACACGATGCTGACCTTGGGGTCTTTTCCATCCGAAAGGCAGGTAACAAAGTAGATCAGTCGTTTTTGAAAGCTGGTCAGCGACAAGTCCTCGGCCAGAACAGCCATCGTACTCCCACTCCAATTTGGTCAGCAGTGCGGTACTTACCTGCCGCTGAGCCTGATTGATTTCGAAAAGCCGCTTCCCGTTTCGGTGAATCTTCTACTCACGCGTTCGACCTAGGCTACGTGATTAACGCGAGGCCATCTCCTTACCTCTGCTCCATATATGGCGATTTGCATCGGAAATTGAAGCAGAAGCTTCAGTTAATCGGATGAACCTATTGCGCTTGGGGGGGGCGATCAGTTCGGCATCTGCGACTGATGAAACGTTCAAGGATGCCATCCTATTGATTTGTTCTTCAGTAAATTCGCATATATGGTCTGGCCGGCATATCAATTATCAATTACCAGTAAATTATCGATTTATCAGTCTTATCACTCCGATTGATAATTCCCAAGTTAAAAGCACTTGGCTGCAAACGGCATTGACTGCATAACAACCTGTATTTGTTGATTAATTCATAAATTATCGAGGTTGGCACACAATGTGCGTATAAGGACCTGAATGTGTTATTCCGTCAATGACTGCCGCAATATTCCATCACAGAAGATGGAAGGAAAACGACAAAGTCATGCGAACCAAAACCGTACATAAGGAAGATTCATGCCCGCAGATATGGACCTGTTTCTTAACGAAACATCCTATTCGCAGTCCCCGGCGACTTGCGTTCAAGATTTTAGCCATGCCGAGCTTTCCAAGGCGCTGGCCTTTCATCGCTCTATTCCGGGTTATGCCCCAACGCCTTTGGTTAACCTTGAGCAACTCTCGAAAAAACTGGGCGTCAAGAGCATTTACGTCAAAGACGAGTCGAAGCGCTTTGGCCTGAAAGCTTTCAAGGTTCTCGGTGGCGCGTACGCGATGGCGCGTTACATTGCGGAACTGGTCGGTGAAAATATCAGCCAGTTGCCATTCGATGTGATGACCAGCGACTCAGTACGCAGCAAAATCGGTGAAGTGGTTTTCGCCACGACGACGGACGGCAATCACGGGCGCGGTGTCGCGTGGACGGCGCGCCAGCTGAAACAGAAAGCCGTTGTGTATATGCCTGCAGGTTCCTCGCCTGAACGCCTGAATGCTATTCGCGCAGAAGGTGCGGAGGCCTCCATTGTCGAAATGAATTACGACGAGGCGGTGCGTCTGACCGCGGAGCAGGCCGCCAAACACGGCTGGCAAGTGGTGCAGGATACGGCCTGGGAGGGTTACGAAAAAATCCCGCTGTGGATCATGCAAGGCTACGGGACACTGATGCTGGAAAGCTTCCAGCAGTTTCACGAGGTTCCTCCGACGCATATTTTCATTCAGGCCGGTGTCGGTTCGTTGGCCGGGGCGGTGCAGGGCTATGTTGCTGCCACTTACGGCGTAGATCGCCCCAAGGTGATCGTGGCCGAAGCGCGTGTAGCCGACTGCCTCTATCGCTCCGCCATTTCAAAGAATGGCGATCCGGTGGCCGTCGGTGGCAACCTGACCACCGTTATGGCGGGTCTTGCTTGTGGAGAAGCCAATACCATCGGCTGGAGAATCCTGCGTGACTATTCCAGCGCCTTTGTTTCCTGCCCTGACTATGTAGCCACCCGGGGCATGAGGATTCTTGGGAATCCGCTGCCAGGAGACCCGCAAGTGGTTTCCGGCGAGTCCGGAGCCGTCACTCTCGGGCTGCTCTCCATTCTCATGCAATCGCGCGAAATGGCAGCCACCCGCGAAGCCCTGGGTCTGGATGAGACGTCTCGAATAATGGTTGTAAGCACTGAAGGCGACACCGATCCACAACGCTACCTGGACATCGTCTGGGATGGCGAAATCACCAGCTTTGACAAATTTTAAATAGTCGACATTCGTAAAATTCTATCAAGGAGTTCCAATGTTCAATGCAGCGCGCGAACAGCAAATTGTTGAAAACTGTCAGGCCCTGATTCGCAACAAAAGTCTGTCAGGTAAAGAAGGTGACGTAGTCAAAACCATTGAAGCGCTCATGAAGAAATATGGATTCGACGATATCCATATTGACGACTACGGCAATATCATCGGCGGAATCATTGGTAACCATCCAGGCAAGACACTCCTGTTTGACGGCCATATCGATACCGTTCCATACAACGAAGAAAAGTGGAGCAAGGATCCGCTTGGCGCTGAAATTACCGATGGCCGGATTTATGGCCGCGGAACGACCGATATGAAAGGCTCAGTGTCGGCGATGATTTCAGCCGCCGGATATTTTGCCGAGGATAAACATCGCGATTTCGCGGGCAAGATTTACGTTTCCTGCACCGTCCATGAAGAATGTTTTGAAGGTATCGCTGCTCGCCTAGTCAGTGAAAAATGCAAGCCCGACTATGTGGTGATTGGCGAAGCTTCTGAATTGAACCTGAAAATCGGGCAACGTGGTCGGGCGGAAATTGTCGCGGAAACATTCGGCAAACCGGCGCACTCGGCAAACCCCGATGCGGGAATCAATGCCGTTTACCAAATGGCGAAACTGATCGACAAAATCCGCCAGATAGAACCTAACACGCACCCGACATTGGGCAAGGGAATTCTCGAACTCACCGACATCAAATCATCGCCCTACCCTGGAGCCTCCGTTGTTCCGGACTATTGCCGTGCGACCTATGACCGTCGTCTTCTGGTTGGTGAAACCAAGGAATCCGTTCTCGCCCCTCTGCAAAAGGTGTTGTCCGAAATGGCGCTTAGCGATCCGCAGTTCAAGGCAAAAATATCGTATGCGATAGGCCATGAGCAGTGCTTTACCGGAACGTCAATCGATGGCGAACGTTTCTTCCCCGGCTGGGTTTTCGAGGAACAGGATGAATTTGTTCAACTCGCCCTATTCGGCCTGAAGAGCGTCGGAATCACGCCGAAAATCCAGCAATACTCTTTCTGCACCAATGGCAGTCATTTTGCTGGAGAAGCAGGAATCCGGACGGTTGGCTTCGGTCCGTCGCGCGAGAACCTGGCCCATACCATCGATGAGTACGTTGAAATCGAGCAGCTCATCGGGGCCGCAAAAGGGTTCTACGGAATCATGCACAGCGTTTGCGTCAAATAAGCCAGGTAACAACCGGATGTTGCTGCGGGCACTCAACACGTGCTGGCAATTTAAACAAAGTCAGATGGAGGCAAGCGAGTGAAGACATTATTC
The DNA here is from genome assembly GCA_037139055.1 of Betaproteobacteria bacterium. Classification (GTDB taxonomy): domain Bacteria; phylum Pseudomonadota; class Gammaproteobacteria; order Burkholderiales; family Rhodocyclaceae; genus Propionivibrio. The sequence continues at coordinate 12,730 of JBAXHE010000044.1, forward strand.
AAGAACGGTAAATTGATTGACGGTACTGGGGATGCGGGCTTCTTTGCCGACCTCCTGATTGAAGATGGTTTGATTGCGGGAGTCGGCTCTTTCACAGCAGAACCCGGTGTTCAGGTGTATGACGCCAAGGGAAAAATTGTTTGCCCTGGCTTTATCGACACCCACACCCATTCGGATTTGGCAGCCATTGTCAATCCAGCTTTGTCGGCAAAAATCCGTCAGGGCATAACGACCGAACTGCTGGGACAGGATGGCGTGGCGCTCGCCCCCTTGCCGGAAAACTATATCGCCGCCTGGCGGAAAAACATTGCCGGCCTTGATGGCGATACCGATCTGATCGACTGGAAGTATCGCGACACCAACGGCTATCTTGACCTCTTGACGCAGTACCGACCGGCCACAAATCTGGCCTGTCTGGTTCCGCATGGCAATGTGCGAATGGAAGCCATGGGACTCGAAGGTCGCGCAGCCACCAAGGATGAAGTTGCCAAAATGTGCGAAATCCTTGATCGCGAATTACAAGCCGGCGCTTATGGCTTCTCCACCGGTTTGATTTACATGCCATGCGCGTTTGGCGAGACCTACGAAGTGGTTGAACTATGCAAGGTGACCGCCAAGCACAAAGGAATTTTTGTGGTCCACCAGCGGAGCGAAGCCGATGACATCATTGCTTCGACCCAGGAGTTGATCGACGTTGCCCGCGAATCCGGCGTGCATCTGCATATTTCGCACATGAAGGTTTGCGGCAAGAAAAACTGGCCGCTGATTGAACAAATGCTGGGCATGCTGGAAGCGGCGCAAAAAGATGGCATCACCATTTCCTTTGATCAGTACCCGTACGTGGCTGGAAGCACCATGCTTGGCGTCATTCTTCCGCCGTGGGTGCATGCCGGCGGTACCGACATGTTGCTGGAGCGCCTGTCTTCCACCGAGTTGCGTCTGAAGATGATCGCGGACATTGAAAAAGGCATCCCGGGCTGGGACAACTTTATCGATTTTGCCGGGCTGGATCAGATTTTCGTGACCAGCGTCAAGACCGACAAGAATACTGACACCATCGGCCTCAACCTTGTGCAACTGGGCGAACTTCGTGGCAAAGATCCCTACAACGCGACCTTCGATCTGCTGCTCGAAGAAGAAAACGCGGTTGGAATGTTCGATTTCTACGGTACCGAAGAGCACGTCATCAAGTTCCTCTGCCGCCCTGAACAGAACGTTTGCACCGACGGACTGATGGGCAAAGGGAAACCCCATCCGCGCGTTTTTGGAGCTTTCCCGCGCGTTCTTGGCAAATATGTTCGCGAAGAAAAATGCCTGACCTGGGAACAAGCCATCCGAAAAATGACGGGCAAGCCCGCTTCGGTTCTCGGTCTCACCAACCGAGGCTTGCTCAAACCCGGGATGGCCGCCGATATCGTTGTTTTCAACCCGGATACCGTTATTGACAAGGGTACGTTTATCGAGCCAAACCAGTATCCCGAAGGAATCGATGCGGTCATGGTCAATGGGGCTTTTGCCTTGGTCAATGGTCTTGAAACGTATGCCCGTAGCGGCACCGTCATCCGCAAAGCTTACTAAAAATTACCCGTAGTTCATCGCAAAATAATTTTTACAAAGGGAGCGTCATGAATACTAGGCAACTTGCTATACCCGCCAGTGAGGGAAAAACCTGGAAAACCCGATATACGGTTCTACTGATGATCTGGCTAGGATGGATGTTCTCTTTCCTTGACCGCATGATCATGAGCGTCTCCTTGCCGTTCATCGGTAAGGATCTGGATATTGGAACAACCGAGCAGGGCTTTATCATCAGCGCCTTCTTCCTCGCCTACGCGGGCTTCCAGATTCCGGGCGGCTGGCTTGGCGACAAGTTTGGCCCGCGCAAAGTGATGGCGTTTGCCATCACTTGGTGGTCGATTTTCACCACGGTCACCGGATTGGTATTTACTCTCCCGATCCTACTTGCCGTACGCTTCCTGTTCGGCATGGGAGAAGGTTGTTTCCCCGGATCTTCGTGGAAAGCCATTGCCACCTATTTTCCGAGCAAGGAACGTGGTCGTGCTACTGCGATCCAGTCGTCAGTAAATACCCTGGGCCCAGCCTTGGCAGCAGTCGTCGCTGCAGCCATCATCGGGTCCATGGGCTGGAAAATGGTTTTTATCATCATGGGCATCCCCGGCTTGCTCATCGCTTTGGGTATCTATATTTTTGTTCGCGACGATCCTAAAGACCATCCGCACATTACTCAGGAAGAGCTGGACGAACTGGCTGCCGACGATGTGGCTCAGAACAAGGGAAAAACTGTCGCAGAAGTTTCAGCAGAATCTTCAATTCCGTTCTCGGCGATCCTGAAATCGCCCATCCTGTGGAAAATGGCGGCCATCTGGTTCCTGTTTGATATTACTTTCTGGGGGTTTTCCTCATGGCTGCCAAGCTATCTGATGAAAGTCCGCGAATTCTCTCTGGCCAAAACCGGATTGATGGCCGCCATTCCCTTTCTGTGCGGTACGGTAGGTACCCTGATGGGCGGTTATTGCTCCGACAAGTTCAAAAGTTCGCGCAAATGGCTCTATGTTATTGCTTCCGTCATCAGTGCCGCCTTCCTGTACAAGGTTTTTACCGTTGAAAGCGCGGATATGGCCGTTGTTTACCAGTGCATATCTTCACTCTTCATGTTCTTCGCCATGGCCTTGTTCTGGGGGATTCTAATGGATCAAATCCCGAGCAAAATTATGGGCCGCGCTTCCGGCATTGTGAACTTCGGCGGCCAGATGGCTGGCGTGGTTTCCGCTCCGGTTATGGGCTACCTGATCCAGAGTAGTGGCGGCAGCTACAACAGCGCTTTCTGGTTCATGATCATTGCGCTGGTTGCTTCGTCCGTGGTGACCGCTTCGCTGAAGAGTTCTGCAGGGCAATCCTCTGGCATTTGAATCCATGCGTTAATTACGGTACCCCGGTTCATCTCGAACCGGGGTTTTCTCTAAACTAACCGTTTGCTAAGGCCATGTTATCGGCCATCAAAATTTATAGAGTCTCTATGGAAAAGATAATTATCAACACCCCTGAAGCACCCGCCGCTATCGGCCCCTATGTGCAGGGAACAATGCTCGGCAATCTGGTTTTTACATCGGGCCAGATACCTCTGGATCCGGTCACCATGGAAATCGTCGCTGGCGGAATCTCCGTGCAAAGCGAACAGGTGATGAAGAACCTGCTTGCCGTACTTCAGGCCGCAGGTTCAAGTACCGGAAAAGTGCTTAAAACCACCTGTTTCCTCAGCAACATGGGCGACTTTGCCGAGTTCAACCGGATCTACGCACAATATTTTGGTGATAACGCGCCAGCGCGTTCCTGTATTCAGGCCGCGCGTCTGCCGAAGGATGTGCTGGTTGAGGTGGAAGCGATTGCCTATCGCTAACCAGCGGCAAGACAAAAGCAAAAAAAGGACAGGCTGTATTGGCAGGCTGTCCTTTTTTTTGAATAAAAGCCGGCGCTTCAGACCGTGGACTGTTTGTCTCGATGGGCCAGTTTGTATTTTTTAAGCTTGCGATAGAGTGTTGCAATGCCAATTCCCATTTCGTCAGCCACTTTTTTCTTGCCTTCAAGATCCGAACCATGACGTTCGAGCAACTGCTCCAGGCGTTGTAATTCCTGTTGGGCAACCGTGTCAGGTTGCAGATGGGCGGCCCTCGTTTTAGGGGCGTGATGGCGCTGCTTCTGTATCGAATACGGCAGGTGGGTAATATTGAATTGCAGCGAATCGCCACACATCACGAACATGTGTTCGATCGCGTTGCGCAATTCGCGGACATTTCCCGGCCAAGGGTAAAAATACAAGGCATTGGCAATTTCGTCGGAAAGTTTCTGCTTCGGCCTTCCGTAGATATCGCAAAATTCTTCCACGAAATAATTTGCCAACTCAAAAATATCTTCGCGTCGTTCACGCAATGGGGGCAGGGCCAGTGGCACGACATTGATGCGGTAATACAGATCCTCGCGAAACTGTCCATTCTCAATCAACTCGGCGATATCCTTATTGGTGGCGGCAATCAGCCTGACATCAACAGGGATGACCTGGTTCGATCCGATACGGGTGATCGTCCGTTCCTGCAGAACGCGCATGAGTTTTGCCTGCAAGAAAACCGGCATGTCGCCAATTTCGTCAAGAAAAATGGTGCCGCCATTGGCCTGCTCGAATTTACCGACGCGTCCTTTGGGATCCGCGCCGCTAAAAGCCCCTTTGACATAGCCAAAAAGCTCACTTTCCAGAAGTTGTTCCGGAATTGCCGCGCAATTGATCGTCACATAAGGACCCGCCTTGCGCAGGCTGTGGCGGTGGATTTCAGAAGCCACCACTTCCTTGCCCGATCCGCTCTCGCCGGAAATCAGCACGCTGGCATTGCTGACCGCAATCTTCTTGATACTGGCCTTGATCAGACTAATCGCCGGAGAATTCCCGATGAATTTGCCCGGCATCAGCAAGTCGTTACCGGGGAGCACATTCTGCGACAGAAAATCAGCCGCGTCCTGGAACACAATCAGTGAAACCGCGCTGCTTTCCATTGAAGATATCTGGATGACGTGACACAGAACGTGAAAGCTTGCGCCATTCAGTCTCAAATAGGCCTCTTCCTGGTCATAGACGACATCTCCCGTCATCTCAATGGAGATTTTCTTGCCAATGAGGCTGTCGGGAGTCTGTAGTATCCTTGACGCGGTCAGGTTGGAATGTCTGACGAGTCCAAACTCATCAATCGCGACAACACCACGATTCATGACTTCGATCATTTTTCTGAATGCGGCAGATATGTCTTTTTCGCGCTGCCGCTCAATATTTTCATAGGCTTTGCCGGCAATTAGGCTAGCGATTTGCTCGATAAAACTGACAAATTTTTCTTTTTGCCCCAATAAGGCATCGCGTTGTTGTGCCGTTGAGCAGATGATTCCAATTACACCGATTACTTTATCATCCAGCGAAATCGGTGTTGCCAAATCTAGTTTTTCGGTGCAGAACAACTTGTTCGTGCACAAAGAACAAACCGGACTGTCACCCGGATTTTCAATCAGGATAGTCTTGTTTAGTTCGGCTGCATGTCGATAGACGTACCCCTGCCCACTGATGTCTTCGTTGATTCTTTCGCGGTATACACCTGTTCCTGCCACGCGCACCATGGATACATCGACAATCTCCACATCGGTATCGATAATCCCGCTGATAGCATCGGTGTATTTCTGGACATCCTGCTGGATCAGGGAAAGTACGGACGGCATGATCGAATCCTGCATTTGAAACCCATCATCTTATAAATTTTCGATATTTGATCAAAAAAGCGTTAAGCAGAATAATAGCCCGTTATTCCAGAGTTCCTTTTGTTTAATCGGCGGTACAGTCAGCATATCCTTAAAGCTTGTGAGGCTCGGTGCTCAAGAATATAGAGGAAATGGAGGGGGTACTGGTTTTGACCTGTTTCCTGTTTTTGTATAGCTCGTTCTCATGAGCCTGGATTATTCGATTTGCCGTTCGTCTGACTACCATTGCATAAGAAATCGCTGGTTCGGAAATCTGTTGCTTTGTTGACGCTCCCGGAAGGGTAGCCCAACGTTGGCAATGGACGAACCGTCGCCACCAAGAAAACGTTTTCAAGGACTCGTTCAAAGACATGATCTACTCACGGGTGCAGTCAGATACGTTGCATTAGAGATTTGAGAAATTTAAACGACTATCGTCGAATAATTCGAAGCCATTGGGGAAGCTGTTTAGATAATCTGCTTTCTCGCTAATGCTAGCCCGGTTATTGCTCAGCCTAAAAAACAAAAAAGCCCGCATCGCTGCAGGCCTTAGTATGACTGGTGGAGACGGGCAGGATCGAACTGCCGACCTATTGATTGCGAACCAATCGCTCTCCCAACTGAGCTACGCCCCCAGACAACCCGCCAAATTCTACGCGGGGGATCTGGTTGCGTCAATTTGCTGGTGAGTAATTTGCGCGAAATAATAGGCCAAAGAAAAAAGGCTTGCACCTAGGCAAGCCTTTTTGTCGATAAGAAGAAAATTATTTTTTCTTCTTGCCCTTGGCGGTCGACACTGCAGCCTTGAACGTCGCGCCGGCGGAGAACTTCGGCACGGTGGTTGCGGCGATCTTGATCTTCTCACCGGTCTTCGGGTTCTTGCCTTCACGGGCGGCACGAGCGGCAGCCTTGAAGGAACCAAAACCAACGAGGCTTACGCCGTCGCCCTTGGCAACAGCCTGAACGATAGTTTTGATAACAGCATCCAGCGCTTTGCCGGAAGCAACTTTGGATAGTTCGGTTTCAGCTGCAATTGCGTCGATCAATTCAGACTTGTTCATGGTATCTCCTGTTGTTAATTGTTGAGAGCCTCACTGGTACTCCGCCGGGATTCTTGCACTTCGTTCGCCTGATGGGAAGGGGGGAAGGCCTAGAAACACGAAGAAGTTGAAAAAAAATGTTGTTTTTTTGTTCCGAAAACGGTTTTGTCAGGGAATCAGACCTTTTTGACCCGGGCGAGCAATGGTTTTAGAAAACGCCCAGTATGGCTGTTTGCTGCTTTGGCTATGACTTTAGGCAGGCCTGCAGCGAGAATTTTACCGCCGCCATCACCGCCTTCGGGTCCCAAGTCGACAATCCAATCGGCGGTTCGGATGACGTCAAGATTGTGCTCGATGACCACCACGGTGTTGCCATGGTCGGCCAGTCGATGCAGTACCGCGAGGAGCATCTCGATATCCTGAAAATGCAGACCGGTGGTTGGTTCGTCGAGGATATAGAGAGTGCGGCCGGTATCGCGTTTGGATAGTTCGAGTGCCAGCTTGACACGCTGCGCTTCGCCGCCGGAGAGCGTGGTTGCCGCCTGCCCAAGCGTGATGTACGAGAGACCGACATCGACCAGGGTTTGCAGCTTGCGCGCGACGACCGGCACTGCATCGAAGAATTCGCGTGCCTGCTCGACGGTCATCTGCAGGATGTCGTGGATGGTTTTGCCTTTGTAGTGAACCTCAAGCGTTTCTCTGTTGTAGCGCTTGCCGTGGCAGACGTCGCAGGAAACATAGATATCCGGCAGGAAATGCATTTCGACCTTGATCACGCCATCGCCCTGACAGGCTTCGCAACGACCGCCCTTGACGTTGAACGAGAAGCGGCCAGGGCCGTAGCCGCGTGAACGCGATTCAGGAACGCCAGCAAAGAGTTCTCTTATTGGGGTGAGCAATCCGGTGTAGGTCGCCGGATTGGAGCGCGGCGTACGGCCAATCGGCGATTGGTCGACGTTGATCACCTTGTCAAAGTGGTCGAGGCCGATGATGGCTTCATGCTCTGCAGGTTCGGGGGTTGATCCGTAGAGATGGCGAGCGGCAGCGGCGTAAAGCGTGTCGTTGATCAGCGTCGATTTGCCGGAGCCGGAAACACCGGTGATGCAGGTGAACAAACCGACCGGCAGTTCGAGCGTGACGTTCTTCAGGTTGTTGCCGCGCGCGCCGATCACCTGCAACACGCGTTGTGGGTCGCGCTGGCGCGGCGCGCCGGGGGCTTCGATGCGGCGGCGGCCGGAGAGGTAGTCGCCGGTCATCGACGCCGGGTTGTCGGTGACCTGCTGCGGGGTGCCTTCGGCGACAATGAACCCGCCGTGGACGCCGGCGCCCGGGCCGATGTCGACGACGTAATCGGCGCTGCGAATGGCGTCTTCGTCGTGTTCGACGACGATCACCGTATTGCCGATATCGCGCAGCTGCATGAGCGTTTGCAGCAGACGGCTGTTGTCGCGCTGATGCAGTCCGATCGACGGCTCGTCAAGAACGTACATGACGCCGGTCAGCCCCGAGCCGATCTGCGAGGCCAGGCGAATGCGCTGCGCCTCGCCGCCGGACAGCGTTTCTGCCGAGCGGTCGAGCGAGAGGTAGTCGAGGCCGACGTTGATCAGGAACTGCAGGCGGCTGGTAATTTCCTTGAGCACTTTCTCGGCGACCTGGGCCTTGTTGCCGGCCAGCGTCAGCTTGAGAAAATGGTCGCGGGCGTGGGCCAGCGGCAGGCGGCTGATTTCGTGCAGGGTCAACGCGTCCTTGTTGCTGCCAATGCGCACGTGGCGGGCTTCCTCGCGCAGACGGGCGCCTTCGCAGCTCGGACAGGTCTTGTTGCTGATCAGTTTGGCGAGTTCTTCGCGTACTGCCACCGAGTCGGTTTCCTTGTAGCGGCGTTCGAGATTGTTGACGATGCCTTCGAAGGGATGGTCGCGGTCGAAGCGTGTTCCCTTTTCGTTCAGATAGCGGAAGCTGATCACTTCCTTGCCCGAGCCGTAGAGCACGACCTGACGCAGCTGCTCGGAGAGTTGGTTAAAGGGCGTTTCGACATCAAAGTCGTAATGCGCGGCCAGCGAGGTGAGTAACTGAAAATAGAACTGGTTGCGTCGATCCCAGCCGCGAATCGCGCCGGCGGCTAGCGACAGTTCCGGGTTGGCGATGATGCGCCGCGGATCAAAAAACTGGATGACGCCAAGGCCGTCGCAGGTTGGGCAGGCGCCCATCGGGTTGTTGAATGAGAAAATCCGCGGTTCAAGTTCCTGCAGCGAGTAAGAGCACACCGGGCAGGCGAATTTGGCCGAAAAGAGATGTTCTTTCTCCGAATCCATTTCATAGGCCATCGCCCGGCCGTCGGCATGGCGCAGCGCGGTCTCGAACGATTCGGCGAGGCGCTGGCGCATGTCGTCGCGCACCTTGAGGCGATCGACGACGACATCGACGGTGTGTTTTTGCGTTTTAGCCAGTTTGGGCAGGGCGTCGATTTCGTAGATTTTTCCATCAACGCGCAGACGCACGAAACCTTGTGCGCGTAATTCGGCGAACAGTTCAAGTTGTTCGCCCTTGCGATTGGCGACGACCGGCGCCAGGATCATCAGCTTGGTGTCGTTGGGCAGTGCCAGGACGTGATCGACCATCTGCGAGACGGTCTGTGAATCGAGCGGCTGCTGATGCTCCGGGCAATACGGGGTCCCGGCACGGGCAAACAGCAGGCGCAGGTAATCGTGAATTTCGGTGACCGTGCCCACCGTTGAGCGCGGATTGTGGCTGGTCGCTTTCTGTTCGATCGAAATGGCCGGCGACAGGCCTTCGATCAGGTCGACGTCGGGCTTGTCCATGCGCTGCAGAAATTGTCGTGCGTAGGCCGACAGCGACTCAACGTAACGACGCTGACCTTCGGCGTAAAGGGTGTCAAAAGCCAGTGACGATTTGCCTGAACCGGAGAGCCCGGTGATCACGATCAGCCGGTTGCGCGGCAGGTCAAGGTTAATGTTTTTCAGGTTGTGCGTACGTGCGCCGCGAATCCTGATTTCTTTGAGTTCATCCATGGGGGAGTGTGGCCTGGGGGGTGGAGCAAACCTGTTAATATACGCAAAGTCCTGAGTTTATACGACCGCGCGAACCATTCTCTTGTTCCGCAGTCTGCTTTATTCCTTTTATCCCCTTAGCTGATCGATGCTCTCTCCGACCCATGATGTGATGACCTCTGACGAGCGCCGTGCCGGAATCGGGCTGTCGTCGATTTTTGCGCTGCGCATGCTGGGGCTGTTTTTAATCCTGCCGGTGTTCTCGATCTATGCTCGTGATCTGCCTTCGGGCGAGAACATGGCTTTGGTCGGCTTTGCCCTAGGGGCCTACGGCTTGACCCAGATGCTACTGCAGATTGCCTATGGCGCAGCATCGGATCGTTTGGGCCGCAAGCCGGTGATCATTTTCGGATTGCTCCTGTTTGCTCTCGGCAGCTTTGTAGCGGCATTCTCTACCGATATCTACGGCATCATCGCCGGGCGTATCCTGCAGGGCGCCGGTGCGGTTTCTGCCGCGGTGACCGCGCTGGCGGCTGATCTGACGCGTGAGCAGCACCTGACCAAGGTGATGGCCATGATCGGCTCGTCGATCGCTCTGGTCTTTGCTCTGTCGATGGTCGGAGCGCCGTTGCTCTATGCCTGGATTGGCATGTCCGGTATTTTCATGCTTACCGGAATTCTTTCCCTGCTGGCCATCGTTGTTGTCCTCCAGGTCGTTCCAGCGGCGCCGGCTATTCCCCGGCAGCCGGGCTGGTCAAGCTTTGTCGAGGTGCTGGTTCATCCCCAGCTCTTGCGCATGAATTTCGGCGTGTTTTGCCTGCATCTGATCCAGACGGCGATGTGGGTGCTGCT
>JBAXHE010000045.1:0-22468 GCA_037139055.1 Betaproteobacteria bacterium
AAGGTAAGAGTTGATGACCTGCCTGCTGTCTCCTGCGCACTTGTTTGCTCTGACTGCCTTTCAGATTTATGCTTTGCTCTTGATTTTCACCCCGGCCTGGGCGCCACTCCCTCTTCTCCTTTTTGTTCTCATTTGCTTCATTGCTCCGTTGTTTCCGGGATGCAGTTATTACCTGCCCGTCACCAGCAAGGGAAAGAAGGACAGCAAGGCGATAGCCCTGACTTTCGACGACGGCCCACATCCCGACCTCACCCCTTCGCTTCTTGCCCTGCTTGCGCGGCATTCTGTCAAAGCCACATTTTTTGTCACCGGCGTGAACGCCGAACGCTACCCTGAATTAATCCGGGCCATTCTTACTGGTGGGCATACGCTGGGCAATCACTCATTCCACCATTCGCCCTTCCTCATGCTGAAGGGTAGCCGCATCCTCAGACAGGAAGTTGAATCTGCCCAGAAGCTGTTCGCTCAATTCGGGGTAATTCCCTTGGCCTTCAGACCCCCCGTGGGGGTCACCGCCCCCTATCTCTGGCGAGTGCTGATGGACCTGGGCATGTTCTGCGTGAACTTCAGCTCCCGAGTGGGTGACATGGGAAACCGGCGCATCCGCAATCTGGCGACTCGAGTGTTAAACAAGGCGCAACCGGGCGATATCATTCTGCTTCATGACATCATCCGCCCGGGAGGCGACGTACATTACCTCCTGGCAGAATTCGAAGCCATTCTGGTGGGTCTGAAAGCACGAGACCTCGACATTCAGCCCCTGGCTCAGCTTATCGGCAAGGAAATCATGTTGCCGGCCAACAGCGAGGGGGGTGGGAATGCCATTGAACTCTTCTATGACGGCCTTGCCGCTGACTACGACCAGGAGCAATTTTGCTCCAATGTCTCTCTTTCCCGGCGCACCGAACTTGCGCTATTCACCGCGCGGCTACCGGAATTTTTCCAGAACGCCCGCAGAGTGCTTGAGATTGGCGCCGGAACCGGTATTTTCACCACGATCATCGCCCAGCACTGCCACCAGGTTGAGGCCATGGACATCTCGGGGAAAATGCTGGCCCGTCTGAATGACAAATGTCTTGCGCAGAATATCTCCAACATCCATACCTGCGTCGGCGATGTTGAAACATACGACTTTGACGGCACCTACGATGTCGTCTGCGCCTTTTCGGCGCTGGCCTACCTCAAGAATCTGCCGGCTTTTTTAATCAAGCTGGCGCCACACATCGAGGCTGGCGGTACCGTTTATTTCATTACGGCGCGAAAGTCATTATTCCGATTTTTCACGCAAATCGGTAACGCCATGCGTCAGGGCATCTGGCTGCAGGCCCACAGCCGCGGCGAAATTGACAGCATGCTCAGAAATGCCGGATTTGAAATCATTTCCATAGACTCCCATCTGCTCAAATGTCTGATCTCCGGCGGCATGGTGCTTGAGGTGGTGGCCCGGAAACCCATAGCAACCCGGTCTGGCGAGGGCCCGCGATGAGCGCACCCCTGGCCTCTTCCGCACCCGGTGAGCCCATTGCGCCCAAAACCCTGATCTTGATTCCGGTTTACAACCACGCTCCGACTTTACGTGATGTGGTCGAGCGCAGCCTCGCACAAGGCTATCACGTGCTGGTGGTCGATGACGGCAGTACCGACGGGAGCCTTGAAAGGGTCGGCGACCTTCCGATTCTCCGCCACCGACTTCCGGAAAACCGCGGTAAAGGCTCGGCGATTCAGGCCGGAGCGGAGATCGCTGCAGCGCATGGGTATACGGCAGTAATCACCCTGGATGCCGATGGGCAACACGATCCGGCGGATGCCAAACGATTGCTCGACGCTGCATGTCCCGCCTGGCCGGCGATCGTCCTCGGCGCACGCCAGATGGACGGAAAAAACGTGCCACCTTCAAGCCGCTTCGGGATGGCCTTCTCAAACTTCTGGGTTCGCCTGGAATGCGGAAAAACCCTGCCTGACACCCAGACTGGATATCGCCTCTACCCGGTATCACTCCTGACACGCCGTTTTCTTTCCCGCCGTTACACTTTCGAAATCGAAGTGCTGGTACGTGGATCCTGGGCCGGCTTGCCCATCCTTTCGACGCCGATCTCGGTCTACTATCCGCCGTTAGAAGAACGAGTATCCCACTTCCGCAAGGTCAAGGACAACTTACGCCTCACCGCTCTGCATACCTGGCTGCTCACCCTTTCGCTGCTCCCGTGGCACCATCGACAGCGCGCTGAACTGACTGAGGAAAAAACACCTTCCATCCTTTTTCATCCGGCCTTGTTTTTTCGTCGGCTGTGCCTCGAACACTCGAGTCCCGGAGAATTGGCCGCCGCTGTCTGGGTGGGTATCTTTATCGGCGCCCTGCCGATCATCCCCTTCGGCATCGCCACCATCGTTTACGTGTGCCATCGACTGCATCTCAACAAACTTGCCGGAGCCGGTGCGAGCAATGTGTGCATCGCCCCCTTCGTCCCTTTCGCGTGTATCGAAGTCGGCCACTTTCTGCGCTACGGCGAATGGTGGACCAGTTTTACCTGGCACACGCTAGTCGACGAAATTCATTTGCGGCTCTGGGAATGGCTCCTCGGCTCGTTCATCGTCGGCCCCATCCTGGGCGCCGTCGGCGCTCTGCTTACTTACGCCCTGATCCGCCCGTTCCGGACGCAATAAAAAACCGGCTCCATGGAGCCGGTGTCTGCGCAGCAATAATCGCTGAACGTTTCGCTTAGCGGTAACCGCCTTCACTTTCGTTATGGATGATCATGATCAGGTTGCCACCGGAAAAATCACCTAGCGAACCACCAGCAAAAATCAGCCGGCCCTGACCCCTGTAGACCAGTTCGTACCGATGTTTATCACTGCCAAAATAGAAGGGTATCCATGCCTTTCCGGTCATATAAGCACCGCGATCGGTCGGTTGCCCGGCAATGTCGGTCGACTGCCGCATCGACATGCCGATCTGCAACGAAGTAAACCTGCTTTTGGCGGCAGGCTTGCCCGTGATTTCGCCTTCCCACCCGTTGAGTCCTTTAACTGTCGTGCTTTTCTCGCTGGAAGTAGTCGGAGCTGAAGATTGTGAATTGTTCGCATTTTCGGACTGCGGCGGATTGGATACGCAACCGGTCGCAAGAAGAATCGAAATCACAGAAGCCACGACACTGATCGTAGGAAAACGGGTTTTCATAGAAGGCCTTATCAAGAAACACATTTAAGCAGCGCAGAGAAACTTGGGGAGGGATAAAAATTACCAGAGCATTATAACGACGCCTCAACGCCTGGGTTCGAAATGCTTTTTCGCGGCCAGAAATGACGGCAGGTGTCGCAGCAAATGATACAGACTCCAGCGGTGCTGCCAGATGCGCCCGGAGAATTTTTTCCTCCATCCCTTATCCAGATAGAAGCGCTTGACATGCCAGTTATATAAATAATTGAGCTTTTCCTTGGATTCCATGGTGCGCGGGACAAAGACGAAATTCAGGCAGTTCATCTCTCGCCAGTTTTCGTCAAAAGCGCCTTCTTCGGGCAACTCATCCCATATTGGTGCACCAGGGAATGGGGTAAATTTCGACATATTCATGTCATCTAGACCGAGCGACAGGATGAAATCACTGGTCGTCCGGATCGACCGTTCGGTTTCCCCAGGAAGCCCCATCATAAACAGCCCCTTGGCCCGGAGCCCACAGGCCTTGATCCTGGCTACCGTCTCCCGCACATCATCCACCCCCACCCCGGCCTTGTGACGCTCAAGCATATCCGGATCAGCCGATTCAATGCCCAGTGAGACCATCAGACACCCAGCCGCCTTAAGCATTTTCAGCAACTTGTCATCCGCATAACCGACGCGAACCGCGCAATTGAAATGGATACCCAGCGGCTTTTCGGTCAGCACGCGACACAACTCGGCAATACGGGGGCGATTCAGCGTAAAGAGGTCGTCATAGATGTTGATATGCCGCACGCCGAAACGCTGCCGGAGATACTTCATATGTTCATAGATGTATTCCGCCGAGTTGTAGCGGAAAGTTCGCTTGAACACCGATCGATCACAGAATGAACATTGATAAGGGCATCCACGGCTGGTGGACAGCGTCGCTCCGGGCGTGTTGATAAAACTGAAGAGGGGCAGATTGTAGCCATGCGGGAAACCGCTCAGGGCTTCGTAATCAGGAAAGGGCAGTTGGTCCAGGTCCGGCAACGGCGCCCGCGGTCGGTTGGTCACAACGCGCTCCCCGTCACGCCAGGTCAGGCCGTCAATAGACGCACTGTCCTTGCCGTCAGCAAGATCGGCCACGACGGCTTCGCCCTCGCCGTGACAGATAAAATCCATGCTGCTGAATTCCCCCATCAGCTTGGCGCCAAGCGCAGACACATGGACCCCGCCGAAAACAGTCTTGATGCTCGCATCCGACTGTTTGATCAGAGCGGCCATATCGTGTCCGTCGAGGAAGCTCGACGTGGTGGTCGAGAAACCCACCATATCCGGTTTGAAGCCGAGAACTATTTTCACATTCTCAGCAAGCTCTTCGGGAGCGTTGGGGCCAAGGCAGTCGTGAATAAAAACCTGATGGCCTTTCTGCTTGAGAAAGGCAGAAATGGAAAGAATCCCAAGCGGGGCCATCCTGTTGGCTACTGCCGTGATGTCCTTTTTCCCGGGAACCCAATTCGACCCGGTCGGATGGACAAGTACTACCCGCATATCAAACCCTTTATCCAGACTGTTGATTAATCCGATTTCATTTCACCGCAATACCCTCGACAGCACCACGCAAAGCCATTTCGATCTTATGCATAAGCGATTGCCTTTTCATGGGGTACGCTATACTAGCGCATTATCGACGGCTTTCCTCTACGGCTTACCTGCCCCGAAAGACTCCTTGAAAGTATTGCTGATTTCTGCCAACCAGCAGACGACCCCTTACCCCGTTTATCCAATCGGTCTTGACTATGTTGCAGGAGCCATTTCCAGCCAGCATCAAGTGAAAATTCTTGATCTCAACCTGGATCAGGGAGCAAGCTCCCTCTCTGCATCGATTTTGGAATTCTCTCCCGATCTTGTCGGGATCTCACTACGAAATATCGACAATACTGATGGTGCCAATTCAATAGGCTTTATTGAAGGCTACCAAAAACTCATCGCCGCCATCAGGAGCACCTGTAAAGCGCCCATTGCTTTGGGAGGCAGCGGTTTCACCATCTTTCCTGAAATTCTGATGGAAAAACTGGGGGCAGATTTCGGCATCCCGGGAGATGGCGAGCAGATTGGTTTGCTTCTTGAGGCCATGGAAGACAAGGCCCAGATAACATCGATTCCCGGCATCTTTGTTCGGGGAAACGCCATCACAGAGAAAGCAACGACGTTGTCACGCCCGATCAACAGGCTCTTTGATGCACAAAGTTCACATCTGCACTTCTACCTGACCCGCAGCAGCATGATGAATCTGCAAACCAAACGTGGCTGCCCGTTTCGCTGCATCTACTGCACTTATCCGCAAATCGACGGCAGCCAACTGCGGCTTCACGACCCCGCCGAGGTTGCGCAAACCGCACTCGAGCTCCAGAATGCCGGCGCCAAATACTTCTTCATTTCTGACTCCACGTTCAACTCCAGTATTTCGCACAGTGTTGCAGTGGCCAAGGCGTTCATCAAAGCCGGACTGTCCATCCCTTGGGGCGCCTTTTTTGCTCCCCTGTCGGTACCCGAAGATTATTTCAAACTCATGGCCGAGGCCGGCCTGACTCACGTCGAATTCGGCACTGAATCGTTGAGTGACAGCATGCTGGCCTCCTATAAAAAACCGTTCACCCACCAGGATGTTTTCCTTGCCCATCAGCGCGCCCTTGATGCCGGGCTTCATGTCGCCCACTACATCATGCCAGGAGGCCCGGGCGAGAGCGAACAGACGCTGGATGAAACTCTCAGCCGACTGGAATCGCTGAAAAAATCGGCATTTTTCTTTTTCTGCGGCATCCGGATCTACCCTCACACCGCCATTTATGACACAGCGCTTCAGGAAGGACAGATCACCAAGGACCAGGACTTGCTGACACCGGTTTACTACCAATCAGGAAACTTAAGCAATAAGCTGATCGAAGCAAGAATCACAAGCAAGGCCGCAGGACGTACCCACTGGGTTATTGGCTCGGGCGGCAAGACAGTACAACGGATGATGTCGCGCATGTACGCCAACGGGCACGTTGGTCCCCTGTGGGAGCATATCATTCCTTGACCGACGACCTCCCGCCGGGGTTACAAAACCTTTTTTCCTGATGCAATACGATTAAGGCCAGCGGGAAACGAGTTTGTTCCCGCACTACAGCATTGGCTAAGAATCAATCGGGATAATGCCACCCGGCCTGATGAACGGCAAAGCGACACCAAAGAAAAATTTTCGCCACTGCAGGCCGGTGGAATCAAATTTACCGCGCTTCGCTGCGCTGAATAGCGCTTTTCAGCAAGATCAACCCCTATAAACCAGGAAGCATTTTCATCGTCACATTGACCTACTTATTTCCGCCGCTCGCGCATCATCTCTGTGAAAGTTTCTTCAATTCAACCATAATGATGCCTCACCAACGTCGAGACATTTTTATCAATTCGTGCGCACCCGATAGGCTGAGGACTTGAGAAGCAAGAATCACCATCTGTTACCACGGAATTTTATGCATTTGTGTTTAACGATCTATAGCCAATTGGGCCGCTAATGAAATTCAAACTGATATACCCGCGCTGGAACAAACTCGAAGGCCAGACTATTTTCAACCTCGCGCCTCACGGTCCGGTGGTCATGGCAGCAGAAATCCCAAAAGACATTGAAGTCGATTTCACCGATGAGAATGTAGAAGACCTGATCATTGACGACACGCCTGATTTTGTTGGCATCTCCATGATGCTGACCACACAGGTGAAACGCGGATGGGCCATTGCCGACGAGTACCGAAAACTCGGAGTTAAGGTTATTTTCGGCGGCATCTCAACCATGCTGCATGCCGATGAAACCATGTTGCATGCCGACTCCGTTTTCCTCGGAGAAGTCGAAGGCCGGCTCGATCAGGTTTTCGCTGACTTCAAGGCCAACAACCTCCAGAAAATCTATAACTTCATGTCGAAGCCACCCGAGATGTCTCTGGTCGGCCCGGCACGTCGAGACATCCTTAAGTCAGATCTCTACTACCACAAGGGCTATCGGATGGTCGACCTGTTCCATGCTTCACGGGGCTGCGTCTTCGACTGCTACCCCTGCGCGGTTCGCTATCTGGGTGGCCGTGGCTTCCGTCCCAGACCGATCGACAAAGTAGTTGAAGAGCTGTCACAGATGGACAACAACCGCTTGTTCATAGTCGACAACTCGCTATCACTCGACACCAAGTGGGAAAAAGATCTGTTCCGCGCGATGATCCCGCTGAAAAAGAACTGGGTCAGCCATACCATCGAAGACGACGACAAGGTCCTCGACCTGGCGGCCCAGGCTGGTGCCTGGTACGTCTATCAGGCGATCTTTGATACTTCTGACTACATCCGCGATCGCGTCAAGCGCTACCATGACCATGGAATTGGCGTCGAGGGAACAATTCTGCTCGGCATGGATAATCAGACGGAAGACGACATCAAACGACTGATCGATTTTCTTCTCGAAATCAATCTCGATCTGGCCGAATTCACCGTACTGGTTCCGTTCCCCCACACCAAGGCGCACAGCGATCTGGTCAAGCAAAACCGGATTATTGATACCAACTGGGACAACTACAACGCCGGCAAGGTGGTGTACCAACCCAAACACATGAGTCCGGAGCGCCTGATGGAGCTCTACCATTTTGCCTGGGACACCTTCTACAAGGACGTGCCGCAAACCCAGAAAATGTTCAACCTCCTGGAGAAGGTTTCTCAAAAGGAGATGCTGAACGGGACCTACACCCCGCGCAGAAGAGATCTGAGGAATCAAAGCTTCGGCAAAGAATAATCATCGGAAAATATCGTGGAAAAAGACCCCTCATTTAACCAGTACATGGATCGCTACTTCGATTTTGAAGGGCAGTGGGACTGCCCTTCAAAATGCGGACTGAAAGTTATCCAGCGCAAAGACAACAAAGTCGTCGTTATAGCCACTGAGCTATACCGTCAGAATCCAGGAACCCCGGTCACCGAATGGTGCGCCCCCTTGGCAACGCAGCTGTTGAAGTCATTTGCGCGAAGCCCCGATGATTTCATTTTCATTGAGCACACCCCCGACGTGAAGAGCAAACTGGCTTTTTATGAAGAAACCTTCGACTTAATTAATTTCGACTGGTGCGGTGAGCGCTTTTCCAACCCGAGGTGGACCCGTCTTGGTCCTGACCAAGTCAATCAAATCATGGACGAAAACACCCAAGAAGATCAGATCGCATAAAACGCGTGTCTAATCCCAGGTTGGTGATGGTGCTAGGTGTTGGTGTACAGCAAAGCCCCCATCAGGCCTGACGGCCTGATGGCCGCCCCCTCCGTCAGCGCCGCGATTTGCGCCTGAAAAACAGGGCGACCGCGACCGCCAGCAAGATCAAAAAGCACACGGCCGACCAGTTGGCCAGAGAAAATCCAAGAAAGACCCATTCCTTGTTGGTGCAGAACCCAGTCACCATGAACATCGCCGGCCATTTAAGACTGAGCCAGTTAACAATCTGTTCGAGCAGGGTCGGCTCACCAAAACCACATTCAGTCACCAGCTGCGGCGCATACTGCATCCAGCTCTGCTGACCTGCCGTAATGACCCCGCCCAAAGCCGTCAGGCCGATCAGCCCACTCCACAATCGGCGCCACCCCGGAATCAATGCGCCGCACAGGGCAAAGAAGGCCAGTACGAGGTAGAGAAAGCGCTGGAAATTGCACAAATAACACGGCTGCAGCCGAAGCCACTCGCCAAGGAGCAAACCCGCACCCAGCAAGGCGAGTGCGCTGACCGCCAATGAAAAAAAAACACTGCGCGAGGAAAACCGCATAATCCATTCCCAATATGAGTGAGTTTCGATTCTAAGCCATTTCCACCGCATCGATCAGGTGACGCGTCGCAAGTTATCGACCTTTCTTACGCCACGCTCACCCGATCGGCGTGGCATCGTGTATATTTTCTGCCGACGACTATACTGAGCCATTAACCCTTTATGATTGCGCCATGACCCTACGCATTCTTCTGATTGAGGACGACGAGCGCCTCGCCAACCTGACCGCAGAATACCTGCGCAAAAACGACTTCGAGGTTTCCATTGAAGAACGGGGAGATACCGCTGAAAGCCGGATCCTCAGTGAAAACCCCGATCTGGTCATTCTTGACGTAATGCTTCCCGGCAAAGACGGCTTCGAGGTCTGCCGCAGCGTCCGGGAAAAATACACGGGCGTGATTCTGATGCTCACTGCACGCGACGAGGACCTCGATCAAATTCTTGGGCTGGAACTTGGCGCCGACGACTATATTGCCAAACCTGTACAGCCTCGGCTTCTGCTGGCGCGGATCAAAGCCCTGTTGCGCCGATCCGGAGGTGGAGCCGCCCCGGGTGATACTCCGGCAGAGAATACCGAAGCCACTGAACTGTCCTTTGGGCACTTTCGCATCAGCCAGACCACACGCAGCACTCATCTGGGCGAAGAAGCCATCGATCTGACTACGGCCGAATTCGATCTTTTGTGGCTACTGGCTCGCCACGCCGGCAGCATTCTGTCGCGCGACGATCTGCTCCAGCAGCTGCGCGGCATCGGCTTTGATGGTCTCGATCGTTCGATTGACGCGCGCATCTCCCGCCTGCGCCGCAAGCTCGGTGACGACCCGGACAACCCAACGCGGATCAAGACCGTGCGCGGCAAGGGCTATCTGTTCAGCAAGCATGACTGGCAATAACCACAATAACAAATTGCTCGACATCCTCGGGCGGTACAAGCACGTCCCGTGGCGGGGCCGCTATAGCCTGTCGCACCTATTCTTCAACTTCTATCTGCTGGTGATGGGCTCTTTTGTGGCCATCGCTTTTTTCGCCGACTTCGTCATTTCTACCGCCGTCAAGGGCATTACTGACGATTACACCAGCCGCTTCATGCACGGCACCATCGTCCTGATTGAAGACGAACTATTTCGCAAACCTCGCTCTGAATGGCCGAAAACCATCCGCACCCTGAATGAGAGTTTCGCCTACAAGCTCGACATTGTTGATCGCTGGTCATTAAGGCTCCCGGTGAAGCAGGCCGAAAGACTCGATTCTGGCGAATTGGCGATCGATTCCGACGGTGACATCATTTACCACCGCCTGAAACAAACTCCGCAAATCCTGGTAGTTGGACCGCTATCCCCCGATGCCAACCCGGATCGTCCACGGGCCATGCCACTTGAATTGCGCATCCGCCTGCTGACCTGGAGCCTGATCGGACTGTGTTTGGCGATTGCGGTGTGGTTCTGGGTACGCCCAGTCTGGCGCGATCTCGAGGCGCTGCGGCAAACCGCGCGTGCACTGGGCGAGGGGAATTTTGAGTCGCGCGCGCCCGAGGCACGCAGCCGCGCTTTTGAGTTGCTGACCGAAACGCTCAACGGAATGGCTGAACGCATCCAGCGGCTGATCGCCACGCAAAAGGAACTCTCCAGCGCCATTTCGCACGAGTTGCGTACGCCAATCGCGCGCATGCGCTTTGCCCTTGAAATGATGCCCGAAGCCGATAGTCCGGCCGATAGGGAGCGCCTGTCGCTGATGATGGGCGTCGATCTCGACGAACTCGACAATCTGATCGACTCCAGCCTAACCTACGCACGCTTCGAGCGCGAGCAACCGGAGCTGAATCTTTCCCTTGTTGAACTGGCGCCGTGGCTGGAAGAGAAAGTCGATTCCATACGCATTCTCAATCGCTCACTCGCCCTGACCGTTGATACTCACGCCCTCCCCCCCGAGCTTCACGTCGAGCTCGATCTGAGAAGCATGCCGTACGCCGTCACCAATCTGTTACGCAATGCGCTCAAATATGCCAAGACCCAGATTCTCGTCAGCGCTGAAATCTGTGATAGTCAGGTCTGTATTCACGTCGACGATGACGGATTGGGAATCCCTTCGGACGAACGCCGCCGGGTCTTTTTCGCCTTCACCCGCCTCGATCGCTCTCGCGACCGGGCCACCGGCGGTTACGGTCTGGGCCTGGCCATAGTTCGACTGGTTCTCGAGCAGCATGGCGGCACTGCCACGGCGACCGAATCGCCTCTGGGAGGCGCACGCTTCACCCTGAGCTGGCCGATGTTACACAACGTTACGCAAGACTGACGAAAGCGCTAAAGACGCTAAGGGCTTGTGTGGCTATCATCGGGAAAGATTCAAAATCCCGAAAGGCCACTCTCCATGCCTCAGCACCTCATTCTCGAGCACTTTCTGGCCTTAGCACGACAGCATTTGCTGTTGTCCGCCACTACCAGCCATTCGCTTAATACGAAATCATCCCTGCCATGTTGCATAAATTCCAGGGTATGAAGAGTATGTCCCTCCCCAATCCTTCCTTTCCGTTGTCCGAAGGTATTGGCGTTTTTGTCGGGGTAGTTGCCTGGGACCTGCTGGTCGATGGTCGAATGGAAATCGTCAAGGCCTTCCTGATCTCCGCTCCATTTACCGTCGCCTGGTTCGGCCTGCGCTGCTGGAAAGAGCGCTCAAAAAACAAGCGCAACTGAATTAGCTGGCCTTGTTACACACCGTCACGTAATCACTGAACATGCGCAACAGACGAGATTCAAGAACATCCCTAGAATGAAGTTGTTGCTTCAGCGTCCCCCGCTGGCAATGTTTGACCCTCCCTGACCCATCGCCAATGATGGGACTTTTAATCCCGCGCCGAATCGGCGTGGGATTTTTTTTATTCATTTGGCTTAAGTGTGTTGATAACTTGCGCTTCAAGGGAATTCAGCAGCCGGACTTCGCGTTGCGGATAAGGAATCTCAATCGAATTCTCACGGAATGATTTCCAGATCGCCAGACCGATATCCGAACGCACGCCCCCGGTTCCGGTTTCCGGATCGGACACCCAAAAACCCAGCTCCAGATTGAGGCCGCTCTCGGCAAACTCGGTGAGCATAACAGCCGGCTCTGGGTCTGCCAGCACCCTTGGCTGCTGCCGCGCGGCTTCAACCATCAGGCGCATGGCCTGTTCCAGATCGGTGCTGTACGCCACTTGCACATGCAGCACCACACGGATACGGGTGTCCGTATAGGAAAGATTGCGTACGATATTGCTTACGAGGTATTCGTTGGGAATGATCACCTCTGTTCCGGTCAGCGTGCGCAGAACGGTGTAACGCGTCGTAATTTGCGTCACCGTACCGGTCGTCTTGTCATCAACCGCCACCAGATTACCCAGGCGAATCGAACGATCGAGCAGGATGATAAAGCCACTGACATAATTGCTGGCGATTTTCTGCAAACCAAAGCCCAGTCCGACGGCCAGTGCTCCACTGAATACCGACAGTGTCGTCACGTCTATGCCAACCAAGGACAAACTCAAGAGCAAGGCAACAATCGACAACAGGGCCTTAGTCAGTCGGGCCAGCACCTCACGCACGTTGCCATCGAGCTGCTCGGCGGCCATCAGTCGATTTTCAACCAGACTGGCAACCCACAATGCGATCAACACGGTGCCACACACTGTCACCGTGCCGTGCATCAGCAGCCACAGATCAAATTTCTGCTTCCCTACGGAAAAACTGACCTGCTCGAAGACCTCGATCAATGGATCGGCAAAATCTGTGATGTGCAGCAGCAAAGCGCCCCAGATGACAAAGGAAATCATGCGCTCGAAGCTGGTCAGGAATCCGCCGTGCGGAAATACGCACCTCAGCACGTAAACCAGCACCCGAATCAGCGCCCATGAGATGATCAAAGGAACGGCCAGAGACAGTAGGCTGAGGTGATTCCAGTGTAGCGCCACCAGAACTTTGCGCAGAATCAGTACTAGCACCAGAGCCACCAGCGGGAAGACCATGCGCTTGAGTCCGCCGACGCTAAAGGCTTTCAGCAGACTGCGCCCACGGGTATCGCGGCGGCTATCGCGCAAGCTCAAACGGAACGACACCCACCAGGAAAATCCCAGAACCAGCGCCAAGGACAAGGCTATCCAGTAGAACTCTGGATACTGCAAGTCCCGCCAAAGCTGATTGAGCAGGGCAAATAGCTGTTTCTCGTTCATTGACGCTCCATCACCGCCGCAAAGAAGCCATCCGTCCCGTGCAGATTCGGCTGCAAACGCAAGCGCTCGCCTCCTTCGCTGTCACACGCTATGTCGATATCCTGTTTGCGCAATACCTCAGCCGCCGACAGCGAAACAAATTCCGGATGCGTCGCCAGAAAAGCCGAAACCACCGCTTCGTTTTCCGCATCGAGCAAACTGCAGGTGGCATAGACCAGCCGTCCGCCTTTTTTCACCAGCACTGAGGCGGAATGCAGAATCGCCGCCTGCTTGACAGTCAATTCGGCGACACTTTCCGGCGTCTGCCGCCATTTCAGATCAGGATTGCGGCGCAGCGTCCCGAGCCCGGAGCACGGCGCATCGACCAGCACCCGATCGAGCTTTCCGGCGAGGCGCTTGATCTTGATATCGTTTTCAGATTCGATGCGCACCGGATGCACATTCGACAAACCGGAACGGGCCAGACGCGGCTTCAATTTGGCCAGCCGCTTTTCGGCCACGTCGAAGGCATAGAGCCGCCCCTGCGAGCGCATCAGCGCTCCAAGCAGAAGCGTCTTGCCGCCGGCACCGGCACAGAAATCGGCGACCATCTCACCGCGTTTGGGTTGCAGCAGGAAGCCGAGCAACTGGCTACCTTCGTCCTGCACTTCAATGCTGCCATCAAGGAACAAGGGGTGGCGCGAGAGTGATGGCTTACCGACCAGACGCATGCCCAGCGGCGAATAAGGACAGGCTTCGGCCGCCAGACCGTCGGCGTTCAGGCGCACCAGCATCTCGTCGCGCGTCGCCTTGAGCGGATTGACGCGCAGATCGAGAGGAGCAGGCTGATTGAGACTGACCGCCAGCTTTTCCAGTTCGGCGCTCTCAAACTGTTCGGCCAGCCGCTCATACAGCCAGTCCGGCAGATCCAGACGAATCGCTGGCGACAACTCGTCCAGCTTGACGGCCTTGGCCAGTGCCAACCATTTGCCCTCGGTTTCGTTGAGAACGACGTCCAGCTCGCGCCGGTTCAAACCCTGGACGCAGGCCAGTGTAGCCAGCAACAGCCGCCGCGAGGTGACATCCTCAAAACATCGCGCCGACAGTGATCGCTTACGGCGGAGCACCGAATAGACAGCCTCGGCGGCAAAGCCACGATCGGCATGACCGAGTTCGCGATGCTGCCGGAAATAGCGCGAAACCACGGAATCCGCGGGGTAAGGGGAACGCAGCAATTCGGCGAGAAGGGCTTCGGTATGTTTAAACAGGGCTGGCGTAAAGCGCATTATTCAGGACTCAGTTGGATGTGTAAGGCAATCTGGACGAGGCTGTCACCCTTAGCGTCCGTATGTCGGATTTTAACCGGCAGCAGCAAATAATCGTAGGCCAGCCACAATTCAGTGGTATTTGTTCCCGGCGCACGCAGGTGCAGGGTACGCATCAACCCCGCCGGAGTGTCGACTTCTTCGTCCCCCAGCACTTCAAGGCGATAGATCCCGTACTTCTTGCCCGTCGTGATGGGCAAGGTATTTCCGACCACGGAGTGCGGCATGAACCCGAGATGGAAATTGAACGACAGCAGGTCCTGCGCGCCTGCCGCCATTTCCTGCGCGGCACCGTCACCCAGACGAATCTGCATATTGTCCCAGTCAAATGAAGCATTCTCGCCGGCATCGATGCCATTGCGCCGGATCGCAAAGTGATCCGGCTTCAAGCCCTCGGCATCGAGACGCCCCTGACTTTCCATGCTAATCCGGTACGACTTGAATAGCCAGACCAGGCCCGTCGTTTCGGTTTCCAGGTTCAGTCGATAGTGTCCATCGTTAATCGCCCATTCGCTGGTCGCCTTGCCAATTTCAAAGCCACTGTCCCCACGATCGACGCGATAGAGAATTCGCCCGTGTTCAGGCAAGCGCGAGGCCACGATTGTCGGCGGCTCGTCAGCGACCACGACTTCGCCGGTCGCCAGAGCTTCGGGCACCCCTTCGGGCGATGCGCCGGGAACGCTGATTGCAGGAGTAGCACTCGCTAACGTCTCAACGACTTGGTGCGGGAGTGTTTTCCTTACCTTGGGTTTGACCGGCTTATGCACCGGCTCGGCCAGCGCTTTGGGTAAGGGCCTTAGCTCGGCGAGCAAAGTCGGCGCTTCCGGCTCGGTCGAGCCCCCCATCTCGGGCCCGAAAAGAACGGAAAGATGAATACCCAGCGAAGCCGCGAGAGCAATAATCAGGGCGACCGGCATACCATCGTCAACACAAGGTCGGCACAGTAAGTACCCCCGAAGCGTCTTGCTGCGCATCGAGTACAACCCGGCCATCGACAATGCACAAACGGCCCTCGGCAAACCAGCGCACCGCCAAGGGATAAATCCGATGTTCCTGCGCCAGCACGCGTGCCGCCAGTCGCGCTTCGTCATCGCCGTCCAGCACCGGCACGGCGACCTGGGCAATGATCGGCCCGTGATCCAATGCCGGGGTCACGAAATGCACGGTGCAGCCATGAATGCGCACGCCTTCCTCAAGGGCTTGCCGGTGAGTATGCAAACCCGGAAAGAGCGGCAGCAGAGAGGGATGAATATTGATCAGACGCCCAGCATAATGCTGCACAAAGCCATCGCTGAGAATGCGCATGAAGCCGGCCAGCACGACGAGGTCGGGCGAGAACTCGTCAATCTTTGCGGCCAATGCCGTATCGAAGGCCTCACGACTGTCGAACTGGCGATGATCGACGCTCAGTGCCTTAACCCCCTTGGCGGCAGCGACCGCAAGCCCTTTGGCGTCGGGGAGATTGGCAATCACGGCGGCCAGATGAACCGGCAGGGCCCCGGAAACGACCGCTTCAAGCAAGGACTCCATATTGCTGCCACGGCCTGAAATCAGGATGACTATTTTTTTCATCGAAATCCTAATGCGCCCACCGGCAGAAAAATCGCCGTCGCAATACTCTGCGTCAAACGCGTCACCGAACGTCCATTCTTGTCAGCCACCACCTTGGACATGAAGTCGAGCAATCCGATGACCCGACCAAATTCACGTTCAAAACTCAGATTGGGACTATTCGGATTCAGTTCGTTGGAGAGCAATAGTGGCTCTCCGGCAGTGTCTTTGGTCGAAGACATTTTCCACACGGCAATCTCGACATTCCGTGCACAATTGTAAAGTTTCTGCTCATTCAACTCGTCAAGCATGTAAAAATCTTTCTTGTTCTCAAAGGCCGCATTCACCATTCCGAGCAGTCCCGCGATCAGACCCAGCACCCGGTCGCCCTGATAGCCGGCATTAAAGGCGTGCAGTGTCGCGGCACCTTCACGCCGCCCCCCCAGTTCCGGAAAATCAAGGTTTCCGGAAAAAAGTCGAGCCAAGGCGGCCTCCATGCTGGTCTGTCCGGATTTTTTCCACTCTTTCGGGTTGCGTCGGTAGAGCTTCTCGGCAAGGCGCCTCAGGCCATTTTCTACTTCCGTCCGATCCGTTTCAATAACTCGATCAATCTCGCTCTTGGCCAGATAGCGCGGATCAAAAACGGTTTCCCTCTGGCCATCTGAAGCTACGCGCGTCGCACAGGCGGACGACAGCAACAACACCAGAGCAAACAAGGAAGTAGCGAACGATCTGAGCATAAGCGATGATAACGCAGAAGTTCTCACTGACATAACCAGGCCGCGGGAATCGACGCGCTGGGCAACGACTTTCAACCAGCCAGATCCAGCGCGGAGCCATGCGGTGGCAGAAGCGTCAATCAGGAAATCGTCGCAAATGAGAATAACACTCAACACCTTATGAATTCATTCTTAAATGGAATGATCCATTGCGCTTATATCATTTGTTAAATGAACAGCTCTCAGTAAATATGGAAAAGTTCTTGTTAAGATCATTAATATAACCTTAGTATCACCTTCTTTTTTTGCACCAAGCCGCATAGGAATTCATTCGTCATCTCTGCAGCCATTCACCGCATGATGATAAATGCATCTAGTGAATACCGGCCACACCGAGGACTACCGATTCTTTGCCCGAATTGTTGAACCATTAACGCAGGATGCTGCAACTATTTAAATAACATAATATTTTTGAGCAGCTTGATCTACCTGGAACATCCACTAACATGAACAGTTTGGGATCGTTTCCATGATCAAGCAGTGACGAACCGTTTGGTACAGAGGGATTGAAATGATTTTATTTTTGCAACATGGAAAAACCCAGGGGAGGACATGTGAATAATTCGATCTTCGGTGTATGGGACGGCAAGCTCATCGACACTCGCCGAACACAGCCGGGCGAGCCGCCATTCATGCTCAAGGGCCTGATTGACTTCGTGCCCAACAATGCGACCAAGGCCTTCATCGCCGACCGCGGTTTTCTGGTCCTTGACCGAGACACCAGCTTGGTTGAAGCGTTCTTCCAATACATGAGCCAGGCCGCCAGGGAATCCTGCGGCCGCTGCTCTCCCTGCCGTGTCGGCACGCAGCGCATCCGCGACCTGCTCAAGCAATTCTCTTCCGGAACGGGTGAAGAGAAAATTCTGCAAGAGATCGAAGAAACCGCCGAACAGGTCACCGAAACCTCGCTGTGCGGCATGGGACAATCCTGCGCCAAGGCACTGCTGGAGGCGTTACGCCACTTCCGCGACGAATTCAAACCACTGACCCCGGCGCAAGCGGTTTTTCAGCACAGTTTTGTCTACACTACCGCGCCGTGCATCGAAGCGTGCCCTTCCAAGGTCGACGTCCCCAAGTACATCGATGGGGTCAAGGGTGGGAAGTTCGACTACGCCCTCAGTGTGGTTCTCGATAAATATCCGATGGCTGCTACGTGCGGCAGAGTCTGCGTACGCTTCTGCGAAACAGCCTGCCGCCGCAGCGAGGCTGAAGGCGCCGTTGGCATTCGCATGCTCAAGCGTTACGCGGCCGACCAGGCCATCGTTAATGACCGCCTGCACTTCACCAAGGTTCCGATGCGGCATAACAAGCGCGTTGCCGTCATCGGCGCGGGACCCGCCGGAATCACCTGTGCCTATAAGCTGCTACTCGAGGGCATCCAGGTCGACGTCTTCGATGCGCAAAAAGCGGCCGGTGGAATGGCGTCATATGGCATCCCTAGCTATCGCCTGCCCAAATCGATCCTCAAAGCAGAAAGTGAGGACATCGTCCGCGAACTGGGTGGAGAATTCTTTTACGGTAAGGTCCTCGGCCAGGGCTTCTCGGTCGACGACCTGCTGGGTCATGGCTACGACGCTGTATTCCTAGGCTACGGCGCCAGCCAGGGCACCCAGTTCGGCATCAAGAACGAATACCCCGGACTCGACGGTTACATTACTGGCGTAGATTTCCTGCTCAAGGTGCACAAACATGTCGAGCACGGCGAATCTTATGACCTGCAAGGAGATATCGTGGTCGTCGGCGGCGGCAACGTGGCTATGGACTGCGTTCGCTCGGCACGGCGCATGGGCGCCAAGAACGTCCATCTAGTCTACCGCCGCACCCTCGAAGACATGCCCGCCGAGCACGAAGAAGTTGTCGCCTCGGAACACGAAGGCATCATCTTCCATTGCCTGACCAACCCCACCGGACTCGTGGTCAACAACAACCGGGTCGAAGCCCTCGAACTCGTCAAAATGCGCCAGACCAACCAGGACGCCAAGGGACGCCGCAACGTCGAAGCCATCCCGGACTCCGAATACACCATGAAGTGTGATCTGGTCGTCGCGGCCATCGGCCAGCAGGTCGAACGCAATGTATTGAAGCCAGGAGAGGGCATCGAACTGGATCGCTGGAACTGCATCGTCGTCAATCCGGACACGCTGGAAAGCACCCGCAAGGGCGTCTTTGCCGGCGGCGACTGCGTCCTCGGCCCGCTCACCCTGGTCAATGCGCTCGACCATGGAGAACGTGCTGCGGCCAGCATTATTGACTATCTGCTGACCGGTGAAGCCCACATCAAGCCGGAGCGCCGCATGCAACACCTGCTGGCCGACAATCACCTGCTGATGGACGAGTGCCTGAACACCCTTCCGCTGCACAAAACCCCGGCGTCTACTCCCGAGTCAGAGGCCAGCGAGCGGATCAAGCACTTCAATGAAGTCGATCAACTCATCTCAAAAGAAATCGCTTACGAAGAAGCCAGCCGCTGCCTGCGCTGCTATCGCCTCTACTCGGTCGTCACTGAGCAAAGTCTCCGCAAGGAGAGCGCGCACCTTGACCGCAAAGAAACCCTTTTTCAAGAGTAAACGACCATGAAAGCTACGATCAACGGCAAAGAGCTCGCCTTCGAGGCCAATGAAACCATTCTCGAAGTGGCGCGAAAGAACGGCGTTTTTATCCCC
This sequence comes from Betaproteobacteria bacterium, assembly GCA_037139055.1. Classification (GTDB taxonomy): domain Bacteria; phylum Pseudomonadota; class Gammaproteobacteria; order Burkholderiales; family Rhodocyclaceae; genus Propionivibrio. The sequence continues at coordinate 19,460 of JBAXHE010000045.1, forward strand.
ACCCTCTGTGAGTTGCACGATATCGATCACGCCCCCGGCACCTGCCGGATCTGCCTGGTCGAGATTCAACAGTGCGGGTCGGCTGAAACGCACTACGTCACCGCCTGTGACACGCCCATAACCGAAGGCTGCAAAATCATGACCCGCTCGCCAAAGGTTCATGAAATGCGCCAACTGCAGATGGAAATGATCATGGCCGATCACCATCAGGACTGTGCGTCGTGCCCACGCAGCGGCAATTGCGAACTACTGCCGGTAGCCAATTCGGTTGGCCTCAAGCAGGTTCGCTTCCATTACAACGAAGGCTGGGAAAATCTGGAGCCCGACCACGGCAGCCAGCCGATCATTTATGACCGCAGTCGCTGCATTCGTTGCCAGCGCTGCGTCGCCGTCTGCCGCAAGATTCAGGATGTCGACGCGCTGGAACTGGCGGGATGGGGCAATGCGGCCGGCGTCCGGCTCAAGAGCGGCTCGGTGGCGGCATCTCCGTGCGTCACCTGCGGCCAATGCGTCATGGTTTGCCCGACCGGCGCGCTCGCCGAACGCGACCAGACACAGGAGGTTCTCGACTACCTGGCCGACCCGGAAATAATTACAGTTTTTCAGACGGCTCCGGCCATTCGCGTCGGCATCGGCGAGGAATTCGGGCTGCCGCCTGGAACCAACTCGGAAGGACTGATTATCGCCGCGCTGCGCAAGATGGGCGCCGACGTCATTCTGGACACCAACTTCGGCGCAGACGTGGTGATCATGGAAGAAGGCACCGAACTGCTCGGCCGCCTGAAAGACAAGAAACGGCCGACCTTTACCTCCTGCTGCCCGGCGTGGATCAACTTTGCCGAGAAGCATTATCCGGAAATCCTGCCGCTGCTTTCGAGCACGCGTTCACCGCAAGCGGTCATGGGCAAGATTGCCAAAACTTACCTGACGGAAAAACGCGGGTTTGACGTCAAGAAAGTACGCGTCATCTCGATCATGCCGTGCACCGCAAAAAAGGAAGAAGCGGCTCGACCGGCACTGGCAGAACAGGGAGTCCCGGATGTCGACATCGTGCTGACCATGCGCGAATTCACCCGTTTGCTGCGGCGCGAGGGCATTGACCTCAAGATGCTTGAGCCTTCCGTGTATGACGATCCGCTGATGAGCGAATACTCTGGTGCTGGCGCCATTTTCGGCACTACCGGCGGGGTCATGGAAGCGGCTGTACGCACCATGTATTACGTGGTCAACGGCAAGGAACTGGAAAGCATCGAAGTCTCCCAGTTGCGCGGCTTTGAGAACGTCCGCTCGGCCAATGTTAACCTGGGCGGTGAATACGGCGAGATCAAGGTCGCCATGTGTCACGGCCTTAAAGGAACGCGGCAACTGGTGCAATCAATTCTCGATGGCACCGCTGATTTCGATTTCATTGAGGTCATGGCCTGCCCAGGCGGATGCGTTGACGGCGGCGGCACACTGCGCTCGAAGAAGTCGTATATTCCACACGCCATGAAGCGCCGTGAGACACTCTTCAACATTGACCGCAAGACCAAGGCGCGGCAATCGCACAACAACACCCAAGTGCAGAAGCTATATGCCGAATACCTGGTTGCGCCGCATTCGGAAAAAGCACACCACATGCTGCACACGCACTACAGTTACCGACCCTGCGGCGTCGACGCCGACATCCAGACCGCGTGGAAGGAACTGAAGAAACAAGGCGGAAGTTCAACGTAAGGATTCACCGAAGGAAGACATGGAAATGAGGGATTACCGAGTAAATAGCTGGCTGAATGCGAGCGAAGTTGATGCAGTGCTTCAGTCAGCCGTACCGGATGAAGGGAAGATTCGCGAAGTCCTTCTGAAGGCACGTGAATTGAAAGGTCTCAACATGGACGATGTGGCAACGCTCTGCCACATCTCCACGCCATCCCAGATGGAGGAGTTGTTCGAAACAGCCCGGTGCCTCAAGGAAGAAATCTACGGGCATCGCATGGTGCTGTTTGCTCCGTTGTACATTTCCAATGTCTGCGGCAACGAGTGTACTTACTGCGCCTTCCGCAGCTCGAACAAGACGCTGAAACGCACGGCGCTGGACATGGACGGAATCAAGCGCGACACCAGCGAACTCATCCGCCAGGGTCACAAGCGCTTGCTGATGGTCGCAGGTGAAGGTTATGCCGCATCCAAAGGCGGCTTCCAGTACATTCTCGACGCCATCGCGGCAGTCTATGACGTCACCGAAGCCAGCGGCAATATCCGTCGTATCAACGTCAATCTGGCCCCGCTGGAGGTCGAAAAATTCCGCCTACTCAAGGAAGCTGGTATCGGCACCTATCAACTGTTTCAGGAAACCTATCACCGCGACACCTATGCCGCGGTGCATCTCTCCGGCAAGAAACGCGACTTCGACTGGCGCGTCTCGGCGCTCGATCGCGCCATGGAGGCCGGCGTTGACGATGTCGGCATGGGCGTACTGTTCGGTCTGCACGACTGGCGCTTTGAAATCCTCAGCCTGATGCAGCACATCAAACATCTGGAAGACACCTTTGGCGTGGGTTGCCACACCATCAGCGTGCCGCGCATCGAACCGGCCGATCAGTCCGAAATGTCGATGGCTCCACCGGCGATGGTGTCCGATAGTGACTTCAAAAAAATCATCGCCATTCTGCGCCTCGCCGTTCCCTATACCGGACTCATCCTGTCGACGCGGGAATCGGCCGAAATCCGCCGCGAGTGTTATACCCTTGGCGTTTCGCAAATCTCGGCCGGCAGCCGCACCAATCCGGGCGGCTACAGCGACGACCAATCAGACGAAGAACACTCAGGCGGCCAGTTCCAGCTTGGTGATCACCGATCGCTCAACGAAGTCGTGCAGGAATTGGCGGCCATGGGTTTCATCCCCTCGTTCTGCACCGCATGCTACCGACTCGGTCGTACCGGAGCCGATTTCATGGATCTGGCCAAGCCCGGCCTGATCAAGCTCAAATGCGACCCGAATGCCGTAACCACCTTTCAGGAATACCTGCT
>JBAXHE010000046.1:0-22230 GCA_037139055.1 Betaproteobacteria bacterium
CGCCGTGGGCGAAATTGATCATGCCGATGATGCCGTAGACCATCGTGTAACCGATGGCGATCAGACCATAGATCGAACCGAGCGTCAGCCCGTTGATCAGTTGTTGCAATGCGAGAGCCATATATTTTTTTACCACAACGGGCACAACGGGCACAACGAAAAACCAGGGAATCAAGTGGCTTGCACCTGATTCCCGTTGTGTCCGCCGTGCCCGTTGTGGTTAGATTTCAATAATCACTTCGTGACGTAGTCGTACTTGCCGCCCTTCCACTGATAGACCATGAAGCCCGGCAGCTTGTTGTCGCCCTTGGCGTCGAAGGTCAGCTTGCCGATCACCGTATCGAAATTGCCACCGCGCATGGCTTTTTCAAGATCCGCGTATTTGGTGCTCTTGGCCTGCTCGGCGGCCTGCGCAAAGAGTTGCATCGCGGCATAGGCATACATCACGTAGCCTTCCGGTTCGACCTTGGCATCGCGGAATTTCTTGACGATGCCGGCTGCGGCCGGGTTCTTTCGCGGATCGGGCGAGAAGGTAAACAGCACGTTATCCGACGCCGCACCTGCCGCCGTCACCAGCTCGGAATTGGTCATCGTATCGCCGCCGAGCACCGTCAGCTTGAGACCGGCCTGCTGCGCCTGGCGCAGGATCAGCGCCACTTCGGTGTGGTAGCCACCGTAAGCCAGAACCTCGACACCCGCCGACTTGAGCTTGCTGACCAGTCCGGAATAATCCTTTTCACCAGCGGTAATCGACTCACGCAGCGCCAGTTTGATATTTTTGGCGGTGATCGCCTTGGCAATCTCGTCGGCCAGTCCCTTGCCGTAGGCGCTTTTGTCATCGACCACGGCAATTTTCTTGCCCTTGAAATGATCGGCCAGGTAGTTGCCACCGACCAGGCCCTGCTGGTCATCACGACCCATGATGCGGAAGACGTTCTTCAGACCGCGCTCGGTGACCTGCGGGTTGGTCGACACCGTGGCCATCGGAATTTGCGATTCGTTATAGACGTCGGACGCCGGAATCGTCGAGCTGGAACACCAGTGTCCATGCATGAAAACGATCTTCTTGTTGACCATGGAATTGGCCACCGAAACCGCCTGTTTCGGATCGCAGGCATCGTCGCCAACTTCCAGCTTCAGCTTCTGGCCGAGCACCCCGCCCTTGGCATTGATCTCGGCAATCGCCAGTTCGGCGCCCTTGCGAATTTGGTCACCCGCCGAAGCATATTGTCCTGTCATGGGGCCGGCAATCGCGACTAGATGATCAGCATAAACAGGGCAAGCCACACAGGCCAACAAACTGAATCCGGCAAGCAGATTATTTTTACGCATCAACACTCTCCTATGATATTGGTAGGTGACAACAGGTTAGGGCGACCATCTTAGCCAGCAGCCCGAAAGCAAACGGTCATAAGAATAAAGCCGGTATTCTACCCGCTCGTTGCACTGCAAGCCCATTTTGTCGGCACTCCCGGGCACTGACCGATGCCGTAGACAGCCGCTAGCAGCTGAGCAACGCGACCGGGCTCATCGATCCCTCAGCGAACTTATGCCTGGCATTCGCGTCCAACACCCGTCGCCGAGAAGACACTCGGTCTATAATCCAAACCCATGAAGATTCGCTCAGTCATCCTTCGCCTCGCCCTCGCTGCCCTGCTGGTGTTTTCGCAGCTGGCCGCGACAGCGCACGCCCTGGAGCATCTGAACGCCCCTACGCAAAGCAGCACCCATCACGAACAACTGCCGAACGAACCGGCCTGCCAACACTGCCTGGCTTTCCTGTCGATGGGCTCGGCGCTCGCCAGCTCGACCTTTGACTTTCCTCCTCTGCTTGCCGGCCACACACATCTGACCATCGACCGCGTCGATCAGATCTTTCTGGCCAGAACACGACTTTTCGACAGTCGCGCCCCACCCTCCGCCCGCAATTAATTGCTTGACCAGGCGCACCTCTCGGCATTGCCGGAGACTGCGCGTCGCCATCCACTGAACGGGTAGTCCAATGAATAACCGTCTGACCCTGGCAGCCGCATTTGCGGCTGCCCTCGGCGCCCCCTTGAGCGGGGTTGCCGCCGAAGATCCGTCCCTGGCGCAGATACGCGCCGAAGTCGCCCAATTGAAGGAAATCTACGAAGCGCGGATCAAGGCGCTGGAACAACGCCTGCAGGAAACCGAAGCGAAAGGGCTTGCTGCCCAGACTCAAAGCACCGTCGCGCCCCCTCCACCGCCGGCCCAGGCACCGGCAAATGGCTTCAACCCGGACATCTCGCTGATTCTCGGCGGAACCTATGCCAACCTCTCGCAGAATCCCGCGAAATATCGCCTCCAGGGTTTCATGCCGGGCGGAGAAGGCGTTGGACCGGGCAAACGCAGCCTGAATCTCAGCGAATCGGAATTGACCCTGAGCGCCAATATCGATCCGCAATTCGCTGGCCGATTGACCGTAGCAATCACCCCGGACAACCAGGTCAGGGTCGAGGAAGCGTTTGTCACGACGCAAGGACTGTCGAATGGCATCACGATCAAGGGCGGCCGCTTTCTTTCTTCGATGGGTTACCTGAATGCCCAGCACGCCCACACCTGGGATTTTGTCGATGCCCCGCTCGTCTATCAGGCGATGTTCGGCGGTCAATACAAGCCAGATGGCATACAACTGAAATGGCTGGCGCCGACTGAGCGCTTCATCGAACTGGGCATGGAAGCCGGCAACGGAACCGCCTTCCCGGGCAATGACCGCAACAAGAATGGCGTCGGCTCGGCGGCTGTGTTTGCCCACCTCGGCGACGACCTGGGCGAAAGCGCCAGCTGGCGTACGGGGGTATCCTATCTGCAGACGGCCTCTGCCAACCGGACCTACAGTGACCTGAATCACGCGGGGACCGGTCTGACCAACGCCTTTGACGGGAAATCGAAGCTCTGGATTGTCGACGGCGTGTACAAATGGGCACCTTATGGGAACACCACGCAGACGAACTTCAAGTTGCAGGGCGAATACTTCTGGCGACGGGAAAATGGTTCGCTGACCTATGACACCCAGGCGCAATCCGCTACCGGCACCTCAACCCTGCCGTTTGCCAGCGCGCAATCCGGCGGCTATGTGCAAGGGGTGTATCAATTCATGCCCCTGTGGCGTACCGGATTGCGCTACGACGCTTTGAACTCGGGCAGTCCGAACATCGGCTTTGGCGGCAGCAACCTGACCGCCGGAGACTTCCAGCGCCTGGCCTCCTATCACCCGACACGCACCAGCGTGATGCTTGATTATTCACCGTCGGAATTCAGCCGCCTGCGCCTGCAGCTAGCTCAGGACAAGGCGCGCCCGGACGCCACCGACAAACAGGTCTTTCTGCAATACATCATGAGCCTGGGCGCCCATGGCGCACATACGTTCTAGGAGAACACCATGAATAAACCAACACTAACAATGATTATCCTGCTGGCCGGACTGATTTCCCTTCCCGCTCATGCCACGCTCAGCATAATGGCCTGCGAACCCGAATGGGCGTCTCTGGCCACTGAACTCGGTGGAGACAAGGTCAAGGTCAGTAGCGCCACCACCGCCCGCCAGGACCCGCATCGCATCGAAGCGCGACCGAGCCTGATCGCGCGAACTCGCAATGCCGATTTGCTGGTATGCACCGGACTCGAACTCGAAGCCGGCTGGCTTCCCATCCTGATACAGCAGTCAGGCAATTCACGGATCGCCCGTGGACAAATCGGATTTTTTGAAGCGGGAAGTGTTGTCCAGCGTCTTGAAGTCCCGACCCACGTCGATCGCAACGACGGCGATGTGCATGCTGCCGGCAATCCACATATCCAGCAGGACCCGCGCAACATTGCCCTGATCGCTACGGAACTGAGCAAGCGTTTGAGCGAAGTCGACCCCTCCGGCGCAACTTACTATCAGGCACGCCTTAACGACTTTTCCGTACGCTGGACTGCCGCGATGCAACGCTGGTCGAAGCAGACGGCTCCACTGAAGAATATGGCGGTCATCGAACATCACCGGAACATGGAATACCTGATGAACTGGCTCGGCATGCGCCAGGTCGGCACGCTGGAACCCAAGCCCGGCGTCGAGCCCAGTGCCGCGCACCTGTCACAATTGCTCACCCAGTTGCAGAGACAGCCGGCCAGAATGATCCTGCGCGCAGCCTACCAGGACGACCGAGCATCGCAATGGCTCTCCGAACGGGCGCACATTCCGGCGGTTGAGTTGCCTTTTACCGTCGGCGGCAATGACCAGGCCAGAGATCTCTTCGGCCTGTTTGACGATACCGTGCAGCGCCTGCTTGAGGCTACCAAATGAACGTCGACCTTCAGGATTTATCAATCATCGCTCCTGCCTTTCTCGCCGGAGCACTAGTGCTGCTCACGCACGTCCCTCTAGGGGCTCAGGTACTCAAGCGGGGAATCGTCTTCATCGATCTGGCCATTGCCCAGATCGCCGCACTGGGCGTGATTGTCGCCGGCCTCATGGATCTCGAGCCGCACGGTTGGCAAGTGCAGGTCGCCGCCGGCTTGGCCGCTGCGCTGGGCGCGCTGCTGTTGACCTGGACCGAGAAGCGCTGGCCCGAGGTGCAGGAAGCGCAAATCGGCGTTGTCTTCGTGCTCGCAGCAACCGGCGGACTCCTGTTGCTGGCCAACAACCCGCACGGCGGCGAACACCTGCGCGACCTGCTCTCTGGGCAAATCCTGTGGGTCAGTTTCGACCAACTCCTGCTGCCAACGATCGGCACGCTGTTCATTGTCACCCTTCTGGGTCGGTACGGGAAGCAGATCGGAAGGCTCGGTTTTTATCTGCTGTTCTCGCTGGCCGTAACCACATCGGTCCAACTGGTCGGCGTCTATCTGGTGTTTGCCAGCCTGATCATTCCGGCACTTGGCGTGCGCAACCATCCTCAGCAAAAACGCCTGCCCTACGCTTTCGTCAGCGGCCTGATCGGATATGCGCTCGGGCTATTGCTATCGATGTTTTTCGACCTGCCATCAGGCGCGATGATTGTCTGGTGCTTGCTACTACTGGCTGTACTGGCATACTCCGCAGGCCCGAGAAAGACCGTCAGCGAATCCAGGCAATCCGAAGAAAATCAGAGTGCGATATGAACCCGGTACAACGCATGCCCTGAGTCGATGTACTTCCGCTCAAACGGTGTTAGCGCGCACTCCGGCGAATAAACTTCACACGTCGCCGGAAGTAGCGTCAGGCGATTAACCGCAAAGCAGAATTCCTCGACATAAATGCGCCAGTTGCTGCGGCACTCGAGCACGCCACCGAGTTGCAGCATCGTCGGGAAAACCGCATGTCCATGCCAGCGCCGGGAGAGTTGGCCGATCTTCGGCCAGGGATTGGGATAGAACAGGGTGTGGCGCGCCAGGCGAATATCGGCATCGTGCAGCAAGCGCCAGTAATCGACGAGATCGGCACGCACCAGATCAAGATTCTCCGGCAGCCCGCCGGACTTGGCCTCCGACTTTCGGCTCAGGCGCGACTCCGACTGATCGACGCCAATCACATAGTGGTCGGGAAACTGCCGCGCCAGGGCAATGCTGCTTTCACCCACCCCGCAACACGAATCGAGAATCAGCGGTGCGGCTGGGGCAATTCGCTCGCGTCGTTCCATGCTGGCGACAAAGGCCGCACGGTTGTAGTCGGAATACGGCTTAAGGAAAGGCGAGGCAACATGACGATCGAGCAGGGTTGCCAGATGCTCGTGGATGCCCGTCTGGGCGCTGGTCGGGATGCGGGAATTGGCTTGCATGAATTTTTCAGAGGGGGAGCATGGGGTCGAAGGAGTAACTGCGAATCGCGTTGATGAACGCCTGCGTCGAATTGGCCAGATAGCGGTTGCGGTTCCAGACCATCCCGGCCTCCAGGTAGAGTGGTTTAGCCAGCGGCCGACTGACGATTTTCGGGTGGTTCTTTACCAGCGGCTCGAGCAGAAAGCTGATCCCCACTCCGCGTTCAACCAGACTCAGAATTGTGGTGATCTGGTTCGACGAAAAAACGATATTCGGTGAAATCTGATGCTGTGCGCATTCCTCGAGAATCAGCTTGCGTGACAACGTATCCTCAGTGAATAGGATGAATTGCTGCTCGCGCAGCCGGGCAAAAGGGATGCGCTGGCGACTGGCCAGCGGGTTGTCCTGGGACAGGCAGACATAGATTTCGCTCTTGATAATCGGTGACATCTCGAGCAGCGGGAATTTTTCCGAGACCACGACGATGCCGACATCGAGCTCACCTTGTTCGAGGAGGGCATTGATCGAGAGCGCTCCCTCCTCTACAACGATCAATTCGAGCAGGGGATAATCCTCGCGAAACTTGCTCAGGATGTAGGGAAAAAGTACCGCGCCGAGCATCGGCGTGATGCCGACGCGAATAATGCCGCGCTGCAGGTTCCGGAAGTCGCCCATTTCCCTGACCGCGTAATCGACGCGCTCGAGGATCTCCTCAACGCGACGCAGGAAGACCTGCCCGGTCGACGTCAGGCTGATCTTTTTATGGCTGCGCTCGAACAGCTGCACACCGAGTTCGTGCTCAAGATTCTGGATGGCGATCGAGATCGCCGGTTGCGCAATATGACACTGCTCGGCGGCCCGGGTCACACTACCTAACTTGCTGACCATCAAGAAATATTTGAGTTGCCGCAATTCCATGCGTGGGCTTTTTTGGATAAATAATATATATCCTAATATAAAAATTCAGTATTTTCTATATATCTTATTGGTAGATACACTGGCCTCGGACTGAAGGACGTGACCCATTCACGCGGTGGCTAATACCACATCCTCCGACCACCCCGCCAGAACCGCAGGAGAAAACCGAATGAGTGAAACAATCCGCATCAGCATCGACGGCAAGGAAAAGGAAGCGCATGCCAGCGACTCGATCCTGCAGGCGCACCTGAAGGGTGACGAAGTGGTCACCGCCAATATTGGCTGCATGGGCCAAGGTGTCTGCGGCGCGTGCCGCTGCCTGGTACGCAAACAGGGCGAGCGCGAAACGCAAACGCGTCTGGCCTGTGAAACGATTGCCGAAGACGGCATGCAGGTCAGTTTCATCGACTACTACCTGCCGACCCACGTGAGCCGCTACGACCTGAACGACATTCGCGATGGTTGGGAGTGGATGACGCAACTGCGCAACGTCTTCCCCGAGGCGGCGCACTGCCGCCACTGCAGCGGCTGTGACCGCGCCTGCCCGAAGGACATTCAGGTCCAGGAAGGCATTGCTCTGGCCAGCCAGGGCGAGTTGCAGGCCGCTGCCGAACTGTTCGATGCGTGCATCATGTGCAATCTGTGCACCCTGGCCTGTCCGGAAAACATCCGCCCCAACCACGTCGGGCTCTTCCTGCGCCGCTCGCACGCCGCGCAGACGCTGCGCCCTGGCGACCTGCTGCGGCGCCTCGATCAGCAAAGCCGCGGCGAACTGGTCATCGACCAATCCAGAGCCCGCCAAGGAGAAAACGCATGAGTATCGCTCACCCCTATCACCAGGCGCTGGCCCAGCTATCCCAGACGAATACGCCGTTCTTTCGCGAATCCGGACTTTCCCGCGAGATGCTGCTGACTCAGTTTCATCCGGACCACGCCGCCAACGCCAGCACTACGCTGCACATCGGCGCCAACGCCGGCGACCGCTGCCACCCGACACTGGCAGGCCTGTTGCAAAGCAATGCACTGATCGACGGCTTTGACTTGGCCGGCGCCGAACAACTGGTCACCGACGTCCTGGTCATCGGCGGCGGCGGTGCCGGTGCCGCCGCGGCATTGACCGCCGCCAGCCACGGTGCCGATGTCATCATGGCCTGCAAGCTGAGGCTTGGCGACAGCAATACGGTGATGGCCGAGGGCGGCATTCAGGCCGCATTGGCCAAGAATGACAGCCCGCAGCAACACTTTGACGACACCCTGCGCGGCGGTCATTACCGTGCCGACCCGGCGCTGGTCGCACAGATGACCAGCGATGCCCCCGAGGTCATTCGCTGGCTGATCGAATTGGGCATGCATTTCGACCTGAGCGATGCCACCGTCGACGGTGGCAAGCTGCTGTACAAGCAGGCCGGCGGCTGCACCCAGCCGCGCATCCTTTCCTACCGTGATTTCACCGGCCTGGAAATGATGCGCGTACTGCGCGAAACCGTCGAGCTCGACCCGGCGATCCGTCTGCTCAATCGCTGCCCGGCCGTCGAACTGCTCTCGCATGAAGACGGCAGCTGCGCCGGCGCCGTACTCTATGACCTTGAGTATCATCGTTTTGTCGTCGTCTCGGCGCGTTCGGTCATCCTCGCCACTGGCGGCTGCGGCCGGCTGCACCTGCAGGGTTTCCCGACTTCCAACCACTACGGCGCCACGGCCGACGGACTGGTTCTGGCTTACCGGCTGGGCGCGCAATTGCGCGACCTCGATTCCTTCCAGTACCACCCGACCGGCATCGCCTATCCGCAGCGCCTCGAGGGCGGCCTGATCTCCGAGGCCACGCGCTCCTGCGGCGCCCTACTGATCAACGCTCTGGGCGAACGCTTCATCGACGAACTGGCACCGCGCGATGTCGTCACCGCGGCCATTCTGCGTGAATGCGCCGAGGGGCGTGGCATTGTCCGCGATGGCAAGATCGGTGTATTCCTCGATACTCCGCGCCTGCTGCAGCAATGGCCCGACGGTCTGGAAAAACACCTGCCGGCACTGGCGCATCTGGCCAGCAAATGCGGCATTGATCCGGCCTGCGAGCCGATGCTGGTTTACCCCACCTTGCACTACCAGAATGGCGGCGTCGTGATCAATAGCGACGCGCAAAGCAGCATCCCCGGCTTGCTCTGCGCCGGCGAAGTCACCGGTGGCATTCATGGTCGCAACCGCCTGATGGGCAACGCCCTGCTGGATATTATCGCCTTCGGCCGTCGCGCCGGTCGCTGTGCCGCACAAAACAAATCATCACGCCCCGCACGACGCGGTGATATCGAACACGTCTACAGCTGGCAACGCACCCTGGTGCAGGCGGGCCTGCCGCGTGGCACCCGCGCCCCCCAGCTCTACCCCGGCGAAAACCATTTTTCTTTGCACCGGACGCAACGGGCCCTTGCCTAGGAGACCATGAAATGAACAAACTTAATCAGGTACTCCTCAATCCGGCATCTCAAGTCGGTGCCGATCTGTTTGGCTGGATACAACAAGGCGGCACCCAGGGACTGGCCGCTGCACTGCAGTCGCCAGCGACGATTATCCAATGCATCGCTGCTGCCGACCTGCGCGGCATGGGCGGTGCCGGTTTTCCCACCGCACGCAAATGGGAAGCTGCAGCCAATGCCTCTGGCGAGGCTAAATACGTGGTCTGCAACGGCAACGAAGACGAACCGGGAACCTTCAAGGATCGCACCCTGCTCAGCCGTACACCGCACCAGGTGATTGAAGGCGCGCTGATCGCCGCACTGGCGATTCGTGCCCGCCACGTCATCTTCTATCTGAACCCGCATCAACAGGGCAGCACACGCGAGATGCGCCAAGCCGTCGCGCAGTGGCAGGACAGCCCGTGGCTGGAGAAAATCGCCAACCATCTGGGGCATCCGCTGGAACTCAAGGTGGTGGCCAGCTCCGGACGCTATATTGGCGGCGAAGAAACCGCCGTGGTCGCCTCGCTCGAGGGCGGTTTCCCGTTCCCGCGCAAGAAGCCGCCATTCCCCGCCGAGCAGGGAATCAACGGCCAACCGACGCTGATCAACAATACCGAAACGCTGGCCAATGTCAGTCACATCCTGCGCCACGGCGCCGACTGGTATCGTGCTCTGGGTGTCGGAGAGGCCAGCGGCACCAAACTCTACTCGCTGTCCGGCGACGTGATGTCGCCCGGATTGTACGAGTTGCCGATGGGAACCAGCCTGCAGGATCTGATCTTTCACTATGGCGGCGGCATGCTCGAGGGCAAGGCCTTCAAGGCGGTATTTACCGGCGGACCGTCGAACACCCTGCTGACGCGCCAGAATCTCGATGTAGCGCTGGACTTCGACTCGGTGCGCCTGCGCCAGTCACGCCTGGGAACCGGCGCGATGATCGTCATTTCTGAAGGCAGCAGCATCATCCGCAAGGTAGCCGAATACATCAGCTTCTTTGCCAAAGGTTCGTGTGGTCAATGCCCTTCGTGCAAATGCGGCACCTTCCAGCTGGCGCGGCTGCTCGAGCGTGTCGATAGCGGCCGGCACAGTCTGGCCGATCTCGCGGCGCTCAAACACCTGTGCCAGATCCTGCCCGGTAGCGGTCGCTGCGGCCTGATTGACGGCGCAGTCACTGTCGTGCAAAGCTCGCTGAACACCTTTCCGCAGGAATACGGATTGCCCAGCGCAGCGGCTTGAGTCTTCGCGGACAGACTGCCAGAGCACAGCATCGCCGACAGGCGCAGGGGGGCGGAGCGGACGGTTTCTCCATCCGCTCCGCCCCCTGCTACTATTCCTCTCAGGACAAGCGAGTTAAGCGAGGCAATGTCATGACAATAAAATTGAGATGGCCGGCATGGCGACACGTCAGGAGTTGCGAAACCTTCACCTCCGGCTTTCGCATTACGCTCGCCCTGTTCGGCGTCATGGCCGTGTGCCTGTCTCTCGGACAGCCGCAGGCCATCATCCCCTCACTCCTCGGCGTCATTGCCAGCGCGCTCGCCGAAACCGACGACAACTGGCGCGCACGCCTTGGCGCCCAGCTGACCACCCTGTGCTGCTTTGCGCTGATCATCGTAGCCGTGCGCAGCAGCTTGTCGAACCCCGTCGCGCTGATGCTGGTACTGGTTGCCGCCGCGTTTATTCTGACCTTGCTCGGCGCCCTCGGCGAACGCTACCGCGCCATGGCCACGGCCACGCTGATCATGTCGCTATATACGGCGATCGCCATCCAGCCCCACGCCAGCCGTGCGCTAGCGCTGGAAGTTGAAATTCTGTTGCTCAGCGGCGCCGCCTGGTACGGGCTGATTTCCGTCGCCTGGGCCGCAGCTTTTCCCATGCTCCCGGTCGAACAGAACCTGGCGCAACTGTTTTCCGCGCTGGGCAAGTCCCTGGAGTTGAAATCCAGAATGTTCGAACCAGTGCGCGGGATCGATCTCGAACAGCGCCGTCTGGCCCTGGCCTTGCACAATGGCCGGGTGGTCGAGCTGCTCAACACGGTCAAGGAAAACCTCTATAGCCGGATGAGCGCGAAGGACATGCAACCGTGGCTCAGAGCCGAGCTGCAGCAGTTCTTCGTCGCCCAGGATGTGCATGAACGCGCCAGCTCCTCGCACGAGAACTATGCGTTGCTGGCCAGCGCGTTCTTTCACAGCGACGTGCTCTATCGCTGCGAGCGCGTCCTGGCCCAGGCCGGCGAGGACTGCCAGGCTCTGGCCGCCGCCATCCGCAAGCAGGATCCCTGGCCGGCGAATGAAGCCACCGCGCGCGCCGTCGAGGACATGGATGCGGCTGTCGTCTACCTCGAGTCGTCTTCCGCGCCGGTCGACGAGGACGAACGCCGCGCGCGTCGCTCCATCCGTGCGCTGGCCAGCAATCTCGGCGCGCTGGCCGCAGGACTCTCCGGATCGCTGCGCAACGACGCTGAACAGATGCCGGTGGACACCACCCTGCGCGACACCCGGCCGAAAACCGTCGACCAGTTCCGCAAGCAACTGGCCGCGCACCTGAACCTCAAATCACCGATCATGCGTCATGCCATTCGCCTGAGCCTGGCCTTGATGGTGGGCTACGCGCTGATGATGATCACCGCCGACAGCTACGGCTTTTGGATCCCGCTGACCATTGTCTTCGTCTGCCAGCCGCGCTATGCGGCGACGCTGACCCGGCTGATCCAGCGCATCTGGGGAACCCTGCTCGGGCTGCTGATCGGTTGGGCGCTGCTCAAGCTTTTTCAGGACGAACTGGCGCAGTCGTTTTTCACCGTCGCGGCCGGCGTGCTGTTCTTCATGCTGCGCTCATCCCGCTATACCCTGGCCACGGCGGCGATCACCACGCTGGTCTTGCTGGCCTTCAATCAGGTCGGCAACGGCTACGACCTGATCGTTCCGCGCCTGCTCGACACCCTCGCCGGCAGCCTGATCGCCGGCATGGCCGTGTGGCTGGTGCTGCCCAGTTGGTATTCGCGGCGGCTGCACCGCCTGGCCGCCGATGCCTTGCGTGCTCAGGCACTGTACCTGCGGGAAATCATGCTGCAATACGGGCAGGCTGGCAAACACGATCACCTCGCCTACCGCATCGCCCGGCGTGAAGCCCATAATGCCGACGCAGCGCTGTCCACGGCCTTGACCGCCGCGACCAAGGAACCCGCCCATGTCCAGCGCAACGTCGCTGCGGGAACGCATTTTCTGGTTCTCTCGCACACCCTGCTCAACTATCTGTCGGCGCTCGGCGCACACCGCAGCGGGCAACTCGAACAGGGAGACGATACGATCGCCGCAGCGGTTTGTCTGGAAAAGGAAATCGAGACGCTGGCCAAGGCACTCGACTCCAGAGAGCAGCTTGGCGCAGCGGAGTTTCAGGACGAAAGCGGCGTGCTACGTACGCTGGTCACACCGGTCGACGATGAGCCTGAATTTCACCGCATCCTGCGTGCTCAACTCTCGCTGGCGCTGCGCCTTTTGCCCGCATTACGATCAACGGCGGGCGATCTGGTCATCAAACGAGCAGGCAATGCAACTTAATATTTATTTTCGTGCTCTTCGTGAACTTCGTGGTTAATTGAAGTTTTTCTGATCTAGCGTTTTGCTGATTTCACCGGGATCGCGAAGGGTTCGAATCGCCGAATACAATTCAATGGCTTCGGGCCAATGCCGGCGAAAGTAGCTCAGCAACAGCTTGAGCCGCCCAGGCGCCTGCGGCGCGGATACACGAGTCTGAATCTTCTCCCAGAATTCAGCGATGCGCGGCAGCAGCAAAGACCAGTCTTCACTGGAGGGCTGCTCACTCATCAACCCCTTGATGCGCAAGGCCAGAAACGGATCGGTCACCGCACCCCGGCCGATCATGACATCGGCACAGCGGCTGATGGCTTTGCAGCGCCGCCAGTCATCAACCGTCCACACCTCGCCATTGGCAATCACCGGAATCGCGACGGCCTCGGCAATCCGCGCAATCCACTCCCAGTGGGCCGGCGGCTGATAGCCGTGATCGCGCGTTCGCGCATGCACCACGAGCGATGCGGCCCCGCCCTCGGCGATGGCCAGCGCACAGTCGATAGTGCGCGAGGTATCGGAAATACCCAGGCGCATTTTCGCCGTTACCGGAATCGCGGCAGGAACCGCGGCGCGCACCGTACGAACGATGCTGTTGAGCAGTTCGGGATCACCGAGCAGCATGGCGCCGCCGCCGTGCCGGTTCACGGTTTTGGCCGGACAGCCGAAATTCAGATCGACGCCATGCGGAGACAAGGCACCGGCCTGTTCGGCATTGAGGCCGAGCCAGTGCGGATCACTGCCGAGCAACTGGATGAGTACCGGCGTCCCGGCTGCCGTCCGACACCCGTTGCTGACCTCCGGACAGAGTCGCTCGTAGGTCCGCCGCGGCAGCACCGACGCCGAGACCCGAATGAACTCCGAAACCGCTCCGTCGTACCCGCCGATGCCGGTCAGCACATCACGCAGGACGTAGTCGGCGAGTCCCTCCATCGGCGCCAGATAAAGCCGGCTCATGCGCTGCCCCGGCCCGAATCAGTGCTCATCAACGCGGCTCCGCTGCATCTTGACCAGGCCGCGCTTGACCTTGCTGTCGACGCGCTTGCGCTGCGAGCTGCGCGTCGGCCGAGTCGATCGCCGCACTTGCGGAACGAAAGCCGCGCGCGCGATCAGCTCGCGCAGGCGCACCAGAGCGTCCATGCGGTTGCGCTCGAGGCTGCGATGCTGTTGCGCCTTGATCACCACCACCCCGTCGGCACTGATGCGCTGGTCACGCAGCTGCAGCAGACGTTCCTTGATTACATCGGGCAGCGACGAGGCGCCAACGTCGAAACGCAGATGCACCGCATTCGACACCTTGTTGACGTTCTGGCCGCCAGCGCCCTGCGCACGGATGGCGAAGAACTCGACTTCTTCCTCGCGCAACAGTACCGGAGAGGGTTGTTCAGACATGATGGCTTGGTTTTCCTGGTGTGCCTCGGACGGAAGGTCCCGGCCGGTTATAATCGCGGCCATTCTACAGCACGTCTTTTCGACCCGACCCCCATGCGCCTTGTACTCGACACCAACATCGTGATGGACATGCTGCACTTTGCCAACGTGCACACGACGCTTTTGCAGGGACCGATCGACAGCGGGCAGTGGCAGTGTTTCACCGACGCCGAGTGTTTCGCCGAACTCAAGCGGGTATGCACCTATCCGGAGTTCGCGCTGGAAGCCGCGCAGCAGGATGATCTGCTGCAGAGATACCGCCAGTTCGTCGTGGATTGCAACGCCGGCGAAGCGGAAAATTATCCCTTGCCGCGTTGCCGCGACCCCGACGACCAGAAGTTCCTTATCCTCGCCGCCCGCTGCCAGGCCGACGTGCTGGTCACCCGCGACAAACTGCTGCTGCGGCTCGCCGGGCATAAGCGCACCCCGCCGGGCTTTGCCATCATGACCGCGGAAGCCGCGTGCAAGCTACTGCTGGCGCCGAAACACCCAGCGTAAAGGTTCCGAGGCGGCGGCGTCGAACTGGTAGCCTTCGCCGGAAAAATCTTTCAACGCTTCCGCCTTTTTCACCCGTTCGACCACGGCATACCGCGCCATCAATCCGCGGGCGCGTTTGGCATAGAAGCTGACGACTTTGTACTTGCCGCAGCTCCAGTCCTCAAACACCGGCTGAATCACCGGAACGCAGAGCTTCTTGCCTTTGACTGCCTTGAAATACTCTTCCGACGCCAGATTGACCAGCGCGCTCGCCTTGGTCTCGCGCAAGGCCGCATTCAGGGCGTCGGTCAGCCGCTCGCCCCAGAAGGCATAGAGGTCTTTGCCACCAGGATTGGCCAGTCGCGTTCCCATTTCCAGCCGGTAGGCCTGCATCAGGTCGAGCGGACGCAACAGCCCATACAGCCCGGAGAGGATGCGCAGATGCTGCTGAGCAAACTTGAGGTCGGCTTTTTTCAGCGACGCTGCATCCAGCCCTTCATAGACGTCGCCATTGAAAGCCAGAATCGCCGGCTTGGCGTTTTCAGCGGTAAACGGTCGCGTCCATTGGGCGAAGCGCCCGGCATTCAGCGCGGCCAGCGGATCACTGATGCCCATCAACTGAGCGATTTCGAGGGGAGAAAACTCTCGCAGACGATCAATCAGCAGCTGCGAGAACTCGAGGAAATCCGGCTGCGTCGCCTCGGCAAGCATTGCTGGCGTCTCGAAATCGAGGGATTTGGCGGGAGAGAGGACAACGATCATGGTTCATATCCGGGGCAAAAAAGTATCAAACACTATTATTTGTTAGGATGGACATCGACACGACAATACGTCAGCCGTTCCCGAAAGAATACACGCAATGGAAAAACTTCTCTCCCGCTTTGCCGACCCGGACACCGATCCGACGGACTTATTCACTCAATTGATCGATCAAATCCGGCCCGCCAACCCGACCGATTCTGATACCGCCCGACGCAACCTGCAGGCGCTTTGCTTCATTCTCGGCTCGCGCGCAGACCTTCGCGCCGAGGTGCGTGGCCGCTTGATCGCCTTACAACAGGAGTTCCGCCACTCGCAGCTGTACACCCTGACCGGCATCCTGCCCAACACCGGATTCTTCAGTGAAATATTTCGCCGCATCGGTCACAAATTTCTGCCCGACATCCTTGATCCGGATCTGCTGCGCACCTTCCTGCGCAAGGTCTTTCATCGCCCGACCGATCGCCACTGGGTCACCGGTGTCGGCGAGGAAACCTGGCTGCAGCTGATCGAAGCCCTGCACTTCGAAGAAAGCCTGCCAGATCATGGCGATCCGGTCGTACCCAACGCGGTTTCCGAAATCCTTCGCTCGCTGCGCGTAATTTCCTACTGGATCGCCGCCTCAGGAATGGAACCCGAACTGCTGCGCCTTGAACCCTCGCTGGAAAGCCACGAATCACCCTTCGTCACCCAGAACATCGAACTCATTGCCTATATCGACGCCTACTTTACCGGCTGGCGCAAAACCGAAACGCCGGGCAACGATGACAAGCATCTGCGCGTCCTCTTTGCACAATGCCGGGAAGTCATCGAACGGGTACACAAGCGCGCAGCGCGTAGCGGCACCAGCATCCGCCTGACCTATGACCTGCAACGCCTGCAGCAACTGCTACGACGCGGCGAGCATCTGCTCGATATCGTCGAAAACCTGCGCCTCGATCCGGACGGACAATCGGCCTACCCGGCCATCGTCAGCCTGTTCGCCTGCCTAGTCCATGACGAGTGCGAGCGCGACAACCTACGCCAGCACTGGCGCCAGAACACCGAACTGATTGCCCTGCGCGTCACCGAAAACGCCAGCGCCCACGGCGAACACTACATCACCGAAACGCGGAGTGAATACGGCGAGATGGCACGTTCGGCGATGATTGGCGGCTGCATCATCGCCTTCATGGCCTGTTTCAAGCTGCTGCTCGGCAAAGCTGAAATGCCCCCGCTGACCGGAGCCCTGGCCTATTGCCTGAATTATGCGCTGGGCTTCTGCCTGATCCACATCGTGCATGGCAGCGTCGCCACCAAACAGCCGGCAATGACCGCCAACGCCATCGCCAGCAGCATCGATGCCGCCGGAGGCAAGCTGCGCAACATGGACAATCTCACCCACCTCATTGCGCGCACGATACGCACCCAGCTCATCGCCATTCTGGGCAACATCGTGACCGCCGTGCCGCTGGCCGGGTTGCTCGTTTATGCCATTTTCACTCTCACCGGTGAGCACTTCGCCAGCCCGGAGAAAGCCAGCCACCTGCTCGAAGATCAGAATATTGCGCATAGCGGCGCCCTGATCTACGCCGCTATTGCCGGGGTCTGCCTGTTCCTGGCCGGTCTGATCAGCGGCTACTTCGACAACTACGCGGCATACAACCGCATCCCCGAGCGCATCCTGCAACTCGAATGGCCCAAACGGCTGATTGGCGACTATCGTTTGCGCCGCGTCTCAGCCTATATCGGGGATAATCTCGGCGCGCTGGCCGGCAATTTCGTTTTCGGCTTTCTGCTCGGCGGCACCGCAATCTTTGGCGTTTTGTTCGGTCTGCCGATCGACATCCGTCACGTCACCTTTTCCTCGGCCTTCGTCGGCATTGCCTTCGTCAGCTTCGATTTCTCGATGAGCCTGATGACGCTCCTGCGCGCCGCACTGGACGTTGCCGCCATCGGCCTGGTCAATTTAACGGTCAGCTTTGCCCTGGCGCTCAACGTTGCACTGCGCTCACGGAAAGTAGCGCAAACCCCGTGGCGGATGCTGGCCGGTGCGACCCTGCGCCACCTCCTGCAGCACCCCCGGGATTTTTTCCTGCCGCCAAAAAAACAGAAGGCCATTAAGGAGTAAGGGCAAGCGGCCAAGGGCCACTATTTGGTACAATGGCAGATTGTTGTGCACCCCAGGCTCCCCCATCATGAAACGCAACCGACTTTCCTCCCGCAAGCGCATTTCTGCCGACGCGACCGAACTCGGACGACTGGCGACCTGTCTCGCCGAAGCCGGCGGCAAGCTGGAAGACTCTTTCTGGGAAAAACAGCTCTCTGAGCTGGTCGACAAACAGCTTGCTGACGGCGCTGAGGATGATCTGAACGCCTCGCTCGATCGGCTGTTCGACTCGCACGCCGCGGCCCATGACTGTCTCGCCGACATCATCGAGGCGCGCGCGGAATCCTGCATACTGACGCACGAGGGACAGGAGTTCGACATCATGCTGTTCAACGTGCCGCTGCTGGCCTGGTCGCGCTTCTCCATCCCGGCCGGAACGATCCCGAAAAGCACCTTGCAGACGTTGAAAGTACATCTCGGCGCGCACGTCTTCTCAGCCAACGCCCAGATCTCACTGGCCGACTATCTTTACGGCCCGGACCAGCTGCCACGCAGCTTCGTCGACACCTGGCAACTGATGCGCGACCTCGGTCATTCAGCGATCGGAAATACCGCCCTCAAAATGGATGTTTCGGCCATGCCGGAAACCAACCCTTTCCTCTCCGACACCCGCTACCTGATCGGTGCCATCGCCGTGCCGCGTGGCATGCCGCTGTTCCGCTGGAACGAATCCGACCACTGCACGCGCGAATCAGCGCTCAAGGAATGGGTCAAGCAGGGCAGTCCCTGCATGGAACCGCTACTCACCGGCTGCGCTTTCCAGCCGCTGCTCGCCGATTCGTATCACGCGGCCTGCCGGATGGCCGACATGGCCTCGCGCCCGTATTCGCTGCGCGCCTCGGTGGCCTTTCTGCAAACCACGCTGGGCAAGCCCGCTGAATCGCTGCGCGCGATCATCGGCGGGTTTCACGACAAACGGCTTGAAGAATACCGGATTGCCTTCGGTCCGCGCGACGACGATGCGGTTTTTCACGGCGTCATCTGGCCCCTGCTAGGTGCCGAAGACGAATCGACCGATGTTGCCGGCGAAATCGAGACCCTGTTGCGCGAATCGGGGATCAAGGAAGTCGTGATTCTCAGCCAGCAATTCCCCTTCGAGTTCTGCGACGACTGCGGCGCCCCGCTCTACCCCAACGTCGAGGGCGACGCGGTGCACGCCGAATTGCCGGAACAGAACAACGCCCCTTCACAAACCTTGCATTAGCAGGCTAATCATGAATAAGGGCAAAGACAAAATCCACCACCAAGTCACCAAGTTCACCAAGGGACACCAAGAAAAATTATTTTGCTTTCTTGGTAAACCTTTGTGTCCTTCGTGTCTTGGTGGTTCGCTTTTCTAGTTAACTCACTATTGACCGAACAATGAGCAACGCCGACCTGCTGCAACGCAGCCTTAACGCCGTTTGGCATCCCTGTACGCAGATGAAGCAGCACGCCAACAGCGACTCCGGTTCATTGCCACTGATCCCGATCGCCCGCGGCAGCGGCGTCTGGCTCTATGACTTTGACGGCAAGCGCTATCTCGACGCCATCAGTTCGTGGTGGGTTAATCTCTTCGGCCACGCCAACCCGCGCATCAACGCCGCCTTGCGCGCGCAACTCGACGAACTTGAACACGTCATCCTCGCCGGTTTCACACACCAGCCGGTGGTCGAACTTTCTGAACGGCTGTCGGCGCTGACTGGCGGCGCACTCGGCCACTGCTTCTTTGCTTCCGATGGCGCCTCGGCGACCGAAATCGCCCTGAAAATGTCCTTCCACTGCTGGCGTAACCGCGGCCGCGAGAAGAAACAGAACTTTCTCTGCCTTGAAGGCAGCTACCACGGCGAAACTGTCGGTGCGCTCGCCGTCACCGATGTGGCAATTTTCCGCGACGCCTACGCGCCGCTGGTACGCATGGCCGCCACCGTTCCCTCGCCCGACGCGCGTCAGGCACGAGATGGTGAAACACCGATCGATGTCGCCCGACGTGCGGCAGCGGCCCTTGAACGCCACCTCGAAGAGCACCATGAAAGCATTGCCGCTTTGATCGTCGAGCCGCTGATCCAGTGCGCCAGCGGCATGGCCATGTATCACCCCGACTATCTGCGCCTGGCGCGTGATCTCTGCGACCACTACGAAGTGCACCTGATCTGCGACGAAATCGCCGTCGGTTGCGGGCGTACCGGAACCTTCTTCGCGCACGAACAGGCCGAGATCAAGCCGGACTTCATCTGTGTCTCAAAAGGCATTTCCGGCGGCTACCTGCCGCTGTCTATCGTGCTCACCACCGACGCCATCTTCGCCTCGTTCTATGACAACGCGACGACCCGCGGCTTCCTGCATTCGCACTCGTACACCGGCAATGCGCTGGCCTGCCGCGCAGCGCTGGCAACGCTCGACATCTTCCAGAGCGACGATGTGCTGAACAACAACCTGAAACTCTCCGCCCACCTGGGAAATTGTCTCGCGCCATTTGCCGACCACCCCCGGGTCACCCACCTTCGCCAGCGCGGCATGATCGCCGCCTTTGACGTGATCACCGACGATCCTTATTTCTCGCGCAAGTTCTACCGCGAAGCGCTGTCCCGCGAAATCCTGCTGCGCCCGATCGGCTCGACGGTGTATTTCATGCCGCCCTATACGCTGAGCCATGACGAGTGTGAATTTCTCGTCCAGCGCGCCGCTGAATCGCTCGAAGCCGCGCTGAAATGAACCTCGCCGAAGAATTGCAGAGCGAACTCGCGACGCTCGAACGCGACGGACTGCGCCGCCGCCGGCGCATCCTCGACGCTCCCTGCGGGCCGCTGGCGCGTGTCGATGGACGCGAACTGATCAGCTTCTGCAGCAATGACTATCTCGGCCTGGCCAACGACCCGGCGCTGATCGCCGCGGCGTGTTCCGGTGCCAAGGAATGGGGTGTCGGCAGCGGCGCATCGCACCTGGTCAGCGGCCATCTGGCGCCACACGAAATACTGGAACAAAAGCTGGCGGTCTTCACCGGGTTCGCCAATACCCTGCTCATGACTACCGGTTACATGGCCAACCTCGGCATCGTTCCGGCCATGGTCGGACGCGGCGACGCGGTGTTCGCCGACAAGATCAACCACGCCTCGCTGATCGATGCCGTTCAACTCTCGCGCGCCGACAGTCAGCGCTACCCGCACGGCGATCTGGTCGCGCTCGAACGGCTGCTATCCAAGAGTAGCGCCAAGCGCAAACTGATCCTTACCGACGCCGTCTTCAGCATGGACGGCGACCTCGCCCCGTTGCCCGGACTGCTCGAACTCGCCGAGCGTTTCGACGCCTGGCTGGTGGTCGACGACGCGCACGGCTTCGGCGTTCTCGGTCCGCAAGGGCGCGGCAGCCTGGCGCACTTCGGCCTGCCGCCCGCTGAGCGCATCATCTACATGGGCACACTGGGCAAGGCCGCCGGCGCTTCCGGGGCCTTTATCGCGGCTTCGGCAACAGTCAGCGAATGGCTGCTGCAACGCGCCCGCACCTACATCTTCACCACCGGATCGAGTCCGGTCATGGCCTGCGCCTTGCTCGCCAGCCTTGAGCTGATCGAACACGGCGACGAACGCCGCGCCCACTTGCGTCAGCTCACCGCCCAGCTCAAGGACGGTCTGGAGAACACCCGCTGGCAACTGCTGGCCTCGCCAACGGCGATCCAGCCGGTGATCATCGGCGACAACCACGAGGCGCTGCGCGTCGCCACGGCGCTCTATGAGAAAGGTCTGTGGGTCCCGGCGATCCGCCCGCCGACGGTACCCAAGGGCACCGCCCGCCTGCGCGTTTCGCTCTCGGCAGCGCATAGCGAAGCCCACGTGGCCCAGCTCGTCGACGCGCTGCAGGAGCTGGCATGAGCCACGCCACAAACCGTCCTTCGCTGGCCCTGATCCACGGCTGGGGCATCGGCAAAGCGGTCTGGCAACCACTGCACGCAGCGCTGGCTGAGCGTGTTGACGTTCATCTCGTCGACCTGCCCGGTTACGGTTCGGCACCGACCTGCTCGGCGGGTTTCGAGTCCGCCGCACGTACCCTGCTCGACGCCCTTCCCGAAGGCACGATTCTCTGCGGCTGGTCGCTCGGCGGCATGCTCGCGCTGCAGGCGGCGCTGCTGGCGCCGCAACGCATCGGCGGGCTGATCCTGATCGCTTCGTCGCCGAGTTTTACACAGCGCGACGACTGGTCTGCGGCCCAGCCCCCGACGCTGCTCGATGCCTTTACCGCAGCGGTCGCGCAAAACCCGGCAAGTACCCTGCAGCGCTTCATCGCCCTGCTCAATCAGGGCGACACCCAGGCCAAGGCGGCGACGCGGGCACTGATGCAGACACTCGCCGCCGACCACTCGCCAGATTCCGACGCCCTGATTCAGGGCCTCAACTGGCTGCGCGACGTCGACCTGCGTAGTCAACTGAATTCCCTCGCCGTGCCGGCACTGCTCATCCACGGTGACCAGGATCCGCTGATGCCGCTGGCGGCAGCACAATGGCTGCACCACGCCCTACCGAATTCAACGCTTGAAATCATCCCTGGTGCCGCCCACGCACCGTTCATCCACACTCCTGAAAGAATCGCCAAGCTGATTGGCGATTACTGCCATGCTTCTGCCCTCAATCAAGCAACGCGTCCGCGAATCGTTTGACCGCGCCGCCGTCACCTACGACTCAGCCGCCATCGTGCAGCGCCGGGTCTGCGATCGTTTACTCGACGAACTCGCCACCGC